>NZ_JAUUBW010000028.1:0-53674 GCF_036598985.1 Sporolactobacillus sp. KGMB 08714 | reverse complement strand
GTCTTGGTACTCCCCCCGCATAGCAGGGGGTTTTATGTTTCGCACGCTACGCGTACTCAACGGACTAAAGTCCATAATAAAGGGCAGCAGGATGCCCTGCTGCCGTCGGTGGAAAAGGGGACCATTATCCTGATCGGGGCAACGACTGAAAGCCCGATGTTCGAAATCAATTCGGCGCTGCTTTCCCGCTCCCGCCTTTTCCGCTTCGTCCCGCTTTCTCAGGATGACATCCGCAAGATTCTGGAAAACACGCTTGCCGATAAAGAGCGCGGCTATGGCCGTTACAAAATTCAGGCGGACAGCGACGCCATCGACCACCTCGTCCGCGTTGCGAACGGCGACAGCCGCACTGCTCTGCACGCACTCGAACTCGCCGTTTTGACGACCGATCCGGACAAGGACGGCGTGATTCACATTGACCGCGGCGTTGCCGAAGAGTCGATTCAGGAAAAAGTGCTTCAATATGATAAAAAGGGAGACAATCACTACGATACGGTCTCGGCTTTTATCAAAAGTATGCGCGGATCCGATCCGGATGCAACGCTCTTCTGGCTCGCCAAAATGATTGCCGCCGGAGAAGATCCGAAATTCATCGCCCGCCGGATTTTCATTCATGCCGCCGAAGACGTCGGCCTGGCCGATCCCAATGCGATTCTCGTCGCCAACGCGGCCGTCACCGCGGTGACATTTATCGGCCTGCCCGAAGCGCGTATACCGCTCGCGGAAGCAGCGCTTTACGTCGCCACCGCTCCGAAAAGCAATGCGGCCGTTATCGGCATCGATCAGGCGCTTGATGCCGTTAAAAACGGTAAAACCGGCGAGGTGCCGCTTCATCTGCGCGACGCCCATTACAAGGGAGCATCGAAACTGGGCCACGGGAAGGGCTACCTTTACCCTCACGATTTCCCGGGAGGCTACGTCCCGCAAAACTACCTTCCGGAAAACCTTCGCACAAAGAAATTCTATCATCCTTCGCCGCGCGGTTATGAAAAAAGCATTCAAAAAAGGCTGGATTATTTTGCCGAACGCAATCGCGAAAATAAATGACGGATTATCCCTCCTAGCATGGATATGATAGCAGACAGCCCCGTGTATAAAAAACTTCTAAGTTGTCTATCCTTCTTAAAAATAAGCAAGAATGCAAGAAGGAGAGTATGTCATGACAAAAGTGAGACAAGATGCCTGGTCGCATGAAGACGATCTGCTGCTTGCAGAAACCGTCCTGCGCCACATAAGAGAAGGTAGCACACAGCTTGATGCATTCGAAGAAGTCGGCGACCGGCTGAATCGCACAGGAGCCGCATGCGGCTTCCGCTGGAACGCGATCGTACGCAAAAAATACGAACAGGCCATTGAAATTGCCAAAAAGCAGCGCAAGCAGAAGAAACGTGCCGAACAGCGAAGCAAGATCGTCCGCCCCGCCCCCGTTTTTTCTGCCGCGGAAAGCGCCTATCTCGCCAATCCTTCAGATACGGATACGAATAATGAGATTGAGGCGGTCGGGACAGACCCGGATATAACCGCTGCCTCCGACCGGCAGGCAGAAAAAGAAGGAATCAATTTAAGCGACGTGATCGCTTTTCTGAAGACGCTGCAGCGCGGCAAAGCGACAACAGGCCGGCTGGAACAGGAAAACAGCCATCTGAAGCTGGAAAACGATAAACTCCTTCAAAAAGTTTCCGAGTTGGAGAAAGAAATCGGCGGGCTGCAGAACCGCCAGCAAACCGTAGAGGACGACTATCAGGCGCTGATCGGCATCATGGACCGCGCACGGCGGATGGTTGCCTTCCAGGACCAGGAGTCCGTTCAGGGAGCCACTTTCAAAATGGATCAGAACGGGAATCTGGAGAAGATCGCAAAATAATCAGAACGCTTGTTTATAGATACGAAAACTACCAGAAGGCGTCTCATAAGTCGATTTACGGCAATGGGACGCCTTCTTTCATTTCACATAAAAAATTGATCAATCAACCCGTATTTCCGGTGAATTATAACACGGTAGTCAAAAATTTGTATTAGTAAAGGATTTTTAGTTTAGCCTCCTCTTCCTCATTGGCATAATTATATAAATCACTCATAGTCAAAAATACCTTAACATCAGGATTTCTCATGACCTTGGTATAAAAACACGGAAATCCAGGAATCAAGGAATGGGGCGTTCCCCTTTCATAAAATCAGGGGGACAACTCCGGGCTGCTCTTTGTCAATCACGACTCGTCACCGTCAAAGCTGACGAACCCGGTAGAAATCCGAATTCGGCCGATAGAACCCGGATTCCGGCCGGTAGAAATCCGGTTCTGGCCGATAGAACCCACGATTTGGCCGGTAAAAATCCATATTCGGCCGGTAGAACCCAGAATTCGGCCGATAGAACCCTCGATCTGGCTGGTAGAAATCCATATCCGGCCGGTAGAACCCGGATTCCGGCCGGTAGAACCCAGAATTTGGCCGATAGAACCCCGGATCTGACCGGAATCATCAGTAAAACAGCGGAATATCATCAGTAACCGTCAGCATATCAGCAAAAAAGATCAAAAAATCAGCAGTAAATGGACTGCCATAAATAAATATGATTCACTTCATTGATAACTTGTATTGCTCGTCGCGACAGTGGCCGGCGCGAGGACCGTGCCGCCGCCCCGCTGCTGAGGCCCAATCGTAATCAATCCGTTTGCACTGGTTTGCGGGGATGAATTTCCGCCAATGACTACGCCCTGATCGAAATGGATTGCGGATTTATTACTCTTCGGATAAAAGTTATTCATGACATAAACTGTACGCTCAAAATTGACAGATTCATTCCATCCTGCACTGTCATCGCTTCTGTTGTTCGATCCATTGATGAAAACATAACCCTGATAGGTGTCGCCCCCTTCGGAATTCAGATCGCCTCCAAAATAAACGTTCCCCACATACGTAGCCTTGCCTGTGTCATTTCCCTGTCCGTTAATATAGGTGTTTTTCATAAAGGTGGCATCACTGTCCTTTTTCAGATTGACCTGCTGATTGATTCGGACGTAGCCGTTAAAAGTCACGGTGACACCTTGTTCGACATTCAACTGGCCATTAATCAATACATTCCCGTTAAACACCGTGTCTTCTTTAATGTTCATCTGACCGCTTGTATAAACATCTCCGTTAAAGGTTGACGGGTTCTCAATATTCAACTGTCCATCAACATGAACATCCCCATCAAATACCGAAGGGGTATTGATTGATTGTATATTTAACTGATTTGAAAAATTAACCGCCCCCTCAAAAAGGGGCTGTGTCACATCATTTCCGGAAATAGTCGGAGCCCCTGCTATTGGAGAACTTGGAGGCGCTACAAGCGGCATGTCCTGGAAAAGGCTTTGAATGGCCGAAAAGTCAACGGTCTGTTTTGTGTCTCCCACGCAGTTGGCCGATGATCCATTAATAAAAACATTATCATTGGTGTGGCAATAATAGTTTCCTTGATGAATCAGGCTTCCTTCCATATAGGGCAGTGACAGCCCCATGTATTCCGGTGTGCGGTCGGAATCCCCTCCGCTGCTGCCTCCGCTTGAATCGCTCCCATATTTAAAAGTTTTTTCCTGAGCAATGATCCGTTTCTCGCCTTGAACGGTCCCCGTACTGGTCACGGTCAGCTGAATCTGATTGTCTCCGGCATGCTCGTTCCCGATCGCTACTTCATATTCCGGATTGCCCTGCATTGAGCGGATGTCCTGATCCCCGGATGAGTTCAGAGAGTCCGGCAGTGCGCTATCCAGTGCGGTTTTAAAAGCTTCAAAGGTGCCGGGAACGTTTCGATTGATGGTTTTCAGTTCCTCGTTTATTTTTTGATTATAGGCCTTGAGTCCCATCTCTGCCGCATTTGTCGCCTGGGTGCGGCTGATTTCCAGGCCGATCTGCCGCATATGGCTGAACGATACGCTGATCAGAAAAAGCCCCATGATCGAAAAAACGGCAATGACCAGCAGAACCACGAGCAGCACCGATCCCTTCTGCCGCCCGGGTGTATTCGGCTTTTTCAATGGCTCTGCCCTCCCCCGCTGTCATTCCATGGATAATTCAGCGCCGTATTGATTTGAAAATTCAATGCGCTGTTTCCCGATACATTTCTCGGTGAAATCGTATAATTTATTTCAAGTTGATTGGTGCCCTGATTCACTTCCATTGATGAAGGGCTTCCGGAATAAGACAGATTCTCACTTGATATAATCTCGGCCTGATCGGCGCTGTCATATTTTATTTCAACCTTTCCGTCGCTGACCGAGACGGAAAAGGGCCTGTTATTTTTATTAAAAAACGCTTGAGTCAGGCGGGACTGAACAAGATTGGCATCAGCCTGGAGGTCATTTTCCGTCAATGTCCGGCCGGCCGATTTTTCGCCGGAAAGCCAAATCGCGAAAATCAGTGCAAAACAGACCGATGCGATAGTCAGAACGGCAAGCATCTCAACCAGCGTCATGCCTCTTGAATTATGGATCATCTGCCTGTACCTCTCAGTTGCTGTTTGTCGTATAATAGTTGTAAAGTTCTACATATTTAGTGCCGTAGTATGTTCTGACAACAATGGGAATCAGACCGCTCCCGTCAATGGTTTTAAGGATGTATACATAGATATCGTATCCATTCGGAAGGCCCGGGTCATTGGACTCGATGAAATAATCTGTGTTCTCCGGAACAGCGGTCGGCGAAGCGGCCGCTGATGACGATTTGCCAGGCAGTGTGCCGGCCCCCAGAACTTCCGAAAGCTTTTTCTGCGTGAGCTGCGAAGCCGTCAGCTTCGTCCCGTTGTCCGTCGTGATCTGCTGGTTCTGGATAAAAACATAGGCAAAGGCTAGGAGCACGACACTCAGGAGAGCGATTGCGGCAATCACCTCGATTAGCGTCATCCCGCTCTGTTTCAGGTTCATAAGTCCTGGTCCTTTCCTCATTCGCGTCTTTGTTTTCTATTTTAAACGGTTGATCCATGGATTGAAAGTCCCGCTTTACGGATCTGACCGTCAATCATCCGGGAGGAAGCCAAATGAAGCGCACACATCGCCGGTTAGGGGATTTACTAGTTGAAGCAGGCCTGATTACTCAAGAACAGTTGGATTCGACGCTTGAACAGAAAAGCGCGTCACAGAAACTGGGGCACGCGCTGATCGAGCGCGGTTATATCTCTGAACAGCAGTTGATCGACGTCCTTTCCATTCAGCTGGATATCACGCAAATCCATTTAAGCAGCCAGGTCATCGATCAGCAGGCCGTTAACCTTGTCAGCCAGGATTTTGCCCGCCGCAATGAATTAATCTGTTACAAGAAAAAAGACAATGTGCTTTTTGTCGCCATGACTAATCCGCTTGATTTTTTCGCCATCGACGACCTGCAGATGATGACCGGCTTTCAGGTCAAAGTGGCGCTTGCGCTGCCCAGTGAAATTACAAGCGCCATTAACCGGCTGTATAGCGAAGAAGATACGGTCAGCGAATTGCTGACCACAATGAATATACGTCCGGCGGAGGACGCGGAAACGTTATCGGCGGAAGATGATACACCGATTATTAAAATTATCAACAAATGCCTGATCAGCGCCGTCGAAGAACGTGCGAGCGATATTCATATCGACCCGCGCGAATTCAGCGTCGTGGTCCGTTTCCGGATCGACGGCGTATTGCACACTTACCGGACATTTCCAAAAGAAATGCTCAGTGTCCTCGTGACCAGAATCAAAGTGATCAGCAGGCTGGATATCACGGAAAAACGTCTGCCCCAGGATGGACGGGTAAAAGTGACGGTCGGGAAACAGCGCATCGACCTCCGTGTATCGACACTTCCGACCCTCTTCGGAGAGTGCGTCGTTCTCCGTCTGCTGAATACCCAGGACCTGCTGCTGAAAATACCGAATGTCGGCTTCACCGAAGAGCAGGAAGCCGCTTTTTCAAAAATGATTGCCCGTCCTACCGGGCTGCTTCTGATCACGGGCCCGACCGGATCCGGCAAAACTTCGACGCTCTACGCGGCGCTCAATCATCTGAACAGCGAATCCCAGAATATCGTTACGATTGAAGATCCCGTGGAATATCAGATTGAAGGAATCAATCAGATTCAGACCAACGCGCCGGTCGGCCTGACGTTTGCCGCCGGTCTGCGGGCGATCCTGCGCCAGGACCCGAACATCATCATGGTCGGCGAGATCCGTGATTCGGAAACGGCAGAGATCGCCATCCGGGCGAGCCTGACCGGACATCTCGTACTTTCTACTCTCCATACGACCGATGTTCCGACTACCGTTTACCGCCTGATTGACATGGGCATCGATCCCTTCCTCGTCGCCGCCGCGCTGAGCGGCGTCGTCGCCCAAAGGCTTGTGCGCAGAGTCTGCCATGACTGCGCCAGGCCTGTGGAAGCGACACCAATCGAGCAGGCATTATTCAAGAAAACAGGAATGGACTGCCCGCCTGTGCTGATGAAAGGGGTTGGCTGCAAGTCCTGCCACCAGACCGGATATCTCGGCCGGACAGCCGTACATGAAATGCTGGAAGTGACCGATGACATTTCCGAAAAACTGATCAATCACCATTCTTACAAAGACATTCAGAATCTCGTACAGAATTCCGGCGGACAGACGATGCTGGAAAACGGCCTGATCAAGGTAACGAAGGGCATCACCACGGTCGATGAGCTTTTAAAGATTATCAGCTGACAAATTGTGGAAATCTATTCATAAACAGGAAGAGATGACTGCTATGGTTCAGATTCTAGAAGAAGGCTTAAACATTGCCTGCATGCGGGGCGCCTCAGATCTGCATATTTCGGTCGGCATTCCCCCGACCATCCGCCTGAACGGGGAACTGATTGCGCTCGATCGTCCGCCGATAACGCCTGATGATACGGATGCGATGATCAACAGCATTTTGTCCGATGTACAATTAAAAAAACTGGAGACAGACGGGGAACTTGATTTCTCATACAGCATTCCGAAACTCTCGCGCTTCCGAGTGAATGCCTTCAGACAGCGTTCCTGCTACAGCCTCGCTTTTCGCGTCATTCCCCAGAAAGTTCCCGACCTGGCATCGCTGCAGCTGCCGAATGTTCTCAATTCGCTCTGCCGCAAGCCGCACGGGCTTTTTCTTGTGACAGGTCCGACCGGAAGCGGGAAATCGACGACCCTGGCCGCCCTTGTGGACGATATGAACAAGAACATGAGGCGTCACATCATTACACTTGAGGATCCTATCGAATATCTTCACAAGCATAACCGCTGCATTATTCAGCAGCGGGAAATCGGAAACGACACAAAATCCTTTTCGCTCGGCCTGCGCTCCGCCCTTCGCGAAGATCCCGATGTTATTCTCGTCGGCGAAATGCGCGATCTTGAAACGATTCGCACGGCTCTGACCGCCGCCGAAACGGGCCATCTCGTCCTGGCCACGCTGCACACCAATGATGCGGTTTCGACCGTTGACCGGATCATTGATGTCTTCCCGGCCGAGCAGCAGGGCCAGATCAGGATCCAGCTTGCTTCGGAACTCGTTGCCGTCGTCTCGCAGCGCCTTTTTCCGACGCCTGATTATTCGGGGAGGCGGGTCGCCGCCGAAGTGATGATCAATAATAAAGCGATCAGCCATCTGATCCGTGAAAAGAAAATTTATCAGATTCCAAGTGTGATACAGGTCAATCGTGCTCAGCATATGCAAACGATGGCGTCGTGTATTCAGGACATGCTTGCGCGGCGGGAAATCGCCGGCGAATCGGTCGAAACTTTTCTGCTAAGGGGATGAGCATCCATGCCATTATATGATTATGTCGGCACCACCGATCAGGGAAAAAGCAAAAAAGGCCGGCTGAATGCCGCTGACCGCCGGGAAGCGCTGCTTCAGATCGCAAAACAGGGCCTGACGATCCGTTCGGTTCACGAACACAGCGACTCAATCTGGTATAAAGAACTGTCGGTCGGCCGGGCAGTGAAACTGCAGGAAAAAGTTGTTTTCTTAAGGCAGTTCGCGACCATCGTCAGGGCGGGTGTGACGGTCTCGGAGGCGCTCGAAATATTGGGCGATCAGGAGGAAAAAAACAAATCTTTTAAATCGACGATTCAGCAGATGGCGGCCGATCTGCGTGAAGGCCGGTCTCTTTCCCAGGCATTTGAGAATCAGGCCAAGGTGTTCAGCCCGATGATTATCCATATGGTCCGTGCAGGCGAAGGAAGCGGCCGTCTGGAAGAAAGCCTTGATCACCTGGCTACCTACTACGAACGGCTGCACCGGTCACGGCAAAAACTGGCGACAACGATGGTTTATCCGGTCTTTGTCCTGCTGATGTCGGTCGGCGTCGTCATTTTTCTTCTGACAACGATCATTCCGATGTTCAGGTCGATGTTTGCCGGTCTCCGCGTGCAGCTGCCGCTGATTACCCGGATTATTTTATCGATGAGCGATTGGGTAAAGGCCTTTTGGCCCGTCCTTATTATCTCAATTTTCGCCCTGATTCTTCTTGTTTCGATCGCTTTCAGAAATAGATCTAGTAAATTAAGACTGGATTATGCTATAATCAACTTGCCTCTAATTGGGACTTTAGTCCATAAGAGCGAACTGTCGCGTTTGCTATGGATGCTCGCCCTTCTGCTCTCCAGTTCCGTACCGGTGATTGAAGCGCTCCGCTCTGTCGAGAACATTACATCGAATCTCGCCATCCGTCAGGCGATACATAATGTTTCACAGTCTCTCGATTTCGGCCGCCCTCTTTCCGAAGCTTTTCAGCGGGAAAAACTCTTTCCGCCGATTATTTTCCACATGACGGCAATCGGCGAGAAAACCGGTATGCTGGATCAGATGCTGAATCATGTCGCGCACTACTACGAAAACGACGTGGAGCAGATGACGGAACGGATGAAGGCTTTGATTGAGCCGGTTGTCATCCTTTTTCTTGCAGTCATTGTCGGCGTCATCGTGCTGGCCATTGTTATCCCAATGTTTCAAATATATCAAAATTTTTAGGACTAATTCGGGAGGGAATTTTATGCTAAAGCGGCTTCGGGCAAAATCCGGGAAAAATCAGAAGGGCTTTACACTCATCGAACTGCTGGCAGTCATCGTCATCCTTGCCATTATTGCGGCCATTGCCATTCCAAGTGTTATATCAATCATCAACAAGCAAAATGATAAGGCGGCCGTTCAGGATGGATTGACAATTATTCATGCTGCTAAATTATATGTAGCCGATCATAATAATGCGAATACATCCGAAATTTCGTCAGGTGATTTACAAAGCTATCTTGAGACAGCTAATTTACCGAGCGGTGCAACTTACTCAGTTTCTGTTTCAAATGGCATCTATACTTTAACGTACAATAAATTGCCTTCTAACGGCTCATGGGGATCGGACAATACGGCTACTGAACAGGAATTACTGCAGTATAATGGGGCCGGAAATTCATCAGGAAGTTCCTCAGGTAATTCATAAACACGATTAGGGATTGTTAATTGATGCTCATTCTAACCGATATCTATATTTTAACGCTTGGTCTTGTTCTCGGTTCTTTCTATAATGTGGTTGGTCTGCGGGTTGCCGGCGGCCGGTCCATCATTTCGCCGCCTTCGCACTGTCCGTCGTGCGGGCGGCGTCTTGCTATACGCGATCTGGTGCCGGTTTTTTCTTATCTCTTTTTAAGGGGCAGATGCCGGACCTGCCATCAGAAGATCTCGCCGATCTACCCGATTGTCGAGGCTTCAACGGGGCTGCTGTTTTTATTCAGCTTTTTGCGGGCGGCTTCAGTCGCGGATATGCTGTGTGGATGGCTGCTCGCCTCCCTGCTGATGATCGTGCTCGTCACCGATCTGACAGAAATGATGATTCCGGATAGGATCCTGTTCTTTTTCTTGATCCTGTTTGCCGTATTCCGGATCTTCTTTCCTCTCGTCCCTTGGTGGGATGCACTGGCCGGGGCTGCTTCGGGATTCATCGTGCTGCTTCTGATTGCGCTGATCAGCCGCGACGGTATGGGCGGCGGGGATGTGAAGCTGTTCGCGGTTATCGGCCTGCTTGTCGGTTTGAAGACCGTGCTGCTCGGCTTCTTTCTCTCCACCTTTATCGGTGCCGCGATTGGAGTCGCCGGCATGCTGACCGGCATGATTAAACGCAGACAGCCGATTCCTTTTGTTCCGTTCATCGTGCTCGGCATGCTGGCCGCTTATTTCTTCGGAGATCGGCTTATCGCAATTTACTATAGTTTCTTATTTTAACAGCGGGATGATGTGATGTCAGTGTTTGAAAAATGGTTGTCTATTTTGCAGAATCATGCCTGTGTCGGCCTGACTTTCTCGGATTATTCCATCCGGATGGTCCTGCTCAGAGGAAACGCGGATAATCTGTCTCATCTGCAGCACTGGGAGGAATGGCTGGAGCCGGGAATTGTTGAGAACGGACGTGTTAAAGACGAGCAGGCGTTTTCAAATCGGCTGAAGGATATGGTCCGGGCGCTTAAGGCCAGAGGCAAAAAAGCATATTTTGCAATTCCCGATGCTCAGCTTGTTCTGCGCCGGTTTGATCTCCAGGGCCGCCTGTCGGACTCGGATCTGCAAAATTACTTTTTCATCGAGATCGGAAATAAGATCCAGCTTCCGTTTGAGCAGGCGGTCTTCGCCTTCCACGTCATCGACCGCAGCGCGACAGGTACAAGGGTCCTGCTCTTTGCGGCCCCGGAGTCCATTGTGAGACAGTACCGTAAAGTGCTTGCCGCTTCGGGTCTGAATCCGGTCAGCGCGGAATTCAGCGCACTCGGAATTGATCGATGGGCACAGTATAGCCAGCCGCAGATCGCCCAAAAACAGCGGATGTACGTCCAGCTCGAAAAAGACGCATTGTATGTATCGATTATCCATGAAGATATTCCGTTGTTCGTCCGTCAGGTAAGCCTTAAAGATCCGGAAAACAGGTCTGACGATATCCTGTTTTTAAATGCGGCCACCGAAATCGAACGGATGCTGAATTTCTACCAGTACAGCCTCCAGGATGGGACGGACAAAGTTTCCGAGATCTATCTTCTGGGTGACGGCGGACGGATGGCCGCATTCCGCACTGCGCTTTCGGAGGCAGTCTCTCTCCATGTCCAGCTGCTCGCCATCGATCATGAGACGACACAGTGTCCGGACGACGTCGGCGCCGACCTTATTCCGGCAATCGGCCTCGCCATGAAAGAGGCCGTGAAATGATCGATATCAATCTGCTTCCTTATGAGCGGAAATTCCCGAAGAAACTGATCTGGCTGATCGCCGTGCTTGCCTTCGTCTGTGTTCTGGCATTTACCGGCCTGGCTGTTTATTCCTGGAAGCTTGATACAGAGCTTAAAAGCGTTCAGCAGGAAGAAGCCGTCTGGAAGGCGCGTTCATTAAAAAAGAGCGCGGTGAAGCAGCCCGATGTCAGTGTGAAACCAACGCCGGCAGCGGCCGTTGATTTTTTAACAGCAAACCGTCTGTCGGTATTCCTGACCTGGACTTCGATAAACAGACAGCTTCCGGAGGGCGGAACCGTTGTGACCATTTCCTACAGCGATACCGGGAGCGTCACCGTTCAGTGTCATCTGGAACACTTTGCCGATATCCGGCCGTTCGCCGATCGGCTTCGAAAAAATTCATTCTCTCAAGTGGTCACGACTGAAGTTAAACAACCGGATTCAGTTGTAGACGGACTCAGCGGATACCTCGTCACTCTGACCTTGAGTACCGGAATCCGCCTTCCTATCAATCAGTAAAGGATTAAGGATTATGAACAGAACAATTATTGTCAGCTGTCTGTCTATTCTGATTGTCTGCGCCGGCTTCGGCCTTTTTTATCTATTAAAGATCCTGCCGACCCAGCAGACTATTGATTTCTCCCGGCAGAATATCAAGATCTATCAGTCGATCACGGCAGCTAACCAAAAAAAATTATCGCAGCAGAAAAAAGCCCTGGCGGAGCAGGTGAAAGAGGCCAGGAAGGAAGAGCAGCTTGGACAAAAGGTCGACAGGGCCGTTCTCCCGTCCGGCGCCGATATCGAACCGTTTTTTGTGTCGGTTGAACAGAAAGCGGAAACAGAGGGTGTCACCTTCTCATCCGTTGTCAAAAGCAGTACCGGCGATAACGGAAACAGCCAGCAGGCCGCTTCGGCAGCCGGCGGGAACTCTTCTGCTCAAAAAAACAATACCGGCAGTACAAAAAGTGCCGCCCGGCAAAATCCGGCGCTTTCTTTGCTGGCTTCCGATACTTACACCGTGACAATGAACGCGCAAAACCGGGCCTCCATCCTAGCCTTTATCGGATATCTCGAGTCGCAAAAACGGCTGATGCTGATCAATCAATTAAGTTTTAAAGAGAACAACCCGGTCTTTCCCGGCAGCTCCCAGGCTGCCCAGCCCGCAGGCGAAACGGGCAGCGGGACGTCCAGCCCGGCAGGGAATGGAGCCAGGCCGGCCGGCTCGCAATCCGCGCAATCCAGCGGTAGTGCCGCGACAGCCGGCAAAGCGGCCACAGGCAACACCGGGAATAGTGCGTCAAAGGCTCAGGGCTCAGCGGATCAGACCGCGGCCGCCGCTCAGGCGGCGCAGCCCAAGTTCACCGCGACACTGACGCTGACGCTTTATTCGGCAAAAAAATAATATGAGTATCTCTTTAGCTCATTTTCCTGCCGGGCCATCAGATGATGATCGACTTTTCCTGAGACCGTCAATCTCTCAAAAAACAAAGAGCGTTTCCGCGATGAACAAACTTCTGCAGCAGCTGAAAAACTTCCTGTCGCGGTTGATAAACCGGATGTACCCTCGAAGACCGATTAAGCACCGGCGTCGACCGAAAAACAGCATCTAACTGTAACCGGATTTGGGGCGACCTCTTTTGTTTGGTGCGACTTCCCGACGTTTCGGGGCAAGTTTGGCACGATTCGGGGCGCTTTTTCCGCATTTCGGTGCGCCTGTATCCGGATTCGGGGCGACCTCTCTGATTCGGGGCGAGTTTGGCACGATTTGGTGCGCTTTTTCCGCATTTCGGTGCGTCTGTAGCCCGATTCGGGGCGACCTCTCTGATTCGGTGCGACTTCCCGACGTTTCGGGGCAAGTTTGGCACGATTTGGTGCGCTTTTTCCGCATTTCGGTGCGTCTGTAGCCGCATTCGGTGCGGCCTTTCGGCGTTTCGGTGCGTCGACCGATAAACGGCCAAAACTCCCGGCCGAAGGTTGATTTATTTAATCAATCGGGTATAAATTGCTGTTCCGATCATTCGCACCTATTGATTCCGGTCCGTTTACTGCCGTTTACTGCCAATTACTGTTAATATTTTGCATTTTACTGCTTTACGGCGATTAACTGTACGCTCTCGTTTTCCAGCGCACCACGATTCACAGGATCCGCGCCGGTCCGAAGAAAAAGATCAAAGATCGGACGTTTTCGCCAAGTAACGCTGTCCGCACAGGACAGTCCTCCTTTTCAGCGGAATAAACCGCGTTCGCATGAACCTGCCGCTCGTGCAAAGCGACCGCTTTTCGGAAGAATCGCCGGCGCCTTCGCGCCGCGGCCCGGCTGGATACATGAGTTGAGGAGATACCCATTAGCAATCATTGAACAGTCATCGCGCAACTAAAAAAACCGGAACCAAGTTTTTCAGCTTAGTTCCGGTTCTTTTTTTTGAAAACAGAGCAAGAAAGCCCCGAATGTGCCGTTGTGAAGCCGCAGCTTTGAAACCCGCTCGTGAGCAGGTGGGTGCCCTGTTTCACAGTTTACGGATCCCTGCGCGGGCCTGCGTTCCGAGTGAAAACAACGGACTCCCATTCAAAAAATGTTCGGCAAAACATATCGACTATCGACTAACACTTCAGGACTCTCTTTAACTTCTGCATTTATCTTAGCACAACTGAAAGCGCTTATCAACTTTTTATGGTCCCGGCGGGCTTTGTCTGTTCTACTTGCCGATGATCCTCCGTGCGCGGGCAGCTGCAATCTGCAGCGCCGATAAACCGGCGGCAGGGAAAGTTGCCTGCTTCCGTCTTAAGCTCCAGAAGATCGGCCCGGACCTTGTTTCCTCTCAGTCGTACCGCTTTTAAAAAGGTATCTTCAGAATGCTTTCTTTTACTTTAGCAAAGTGGCCACATCAAGGTGCAGTTCGCTCAGCTGGGCCTGGTCGACTTCGCTCGGGGCATGCGTCAGCAGATCCGAAGCACTCGCCGTCTTCGGAAAAGCGATCGTATCCCTCAGGCTCGGGCGTCCCGACAGCAGCATGACAATGCGGTCGATTCCGAGCGCGATGCCTCCATGCGGCGGTGTGCCGTACTCAAAGGCTTCCATGAGAAAGCCGAACTGTTTCTCTGCGCGTTCTTTGCTGAATCCGAGCACCTTAAACATTTTTTCCTGCATATCGTGGTTGCAGATTCGCTCCGAACCGCTGCCCAGCTCAAAACCGTTGAGCACCATGTCATAGGATTGGGCCCGTACGCTGCCCGGATCACTCTCTATCCTGACCATATCTTCCAGAACAGGCATCGTAAACGGATGGTGTTCAGCGACAAAGCGATGTTCTTCCTCACTGTAGGAAAGAAGCGGGAATTCCGTTACCCAGAGAAAGTTAAAAGCAGACTGATCGATCAGATTGAGCATTTTGCCAAGCTTCAGACGAAGCGCCCCCAGGCTGTCGGCAACGATCTTCTTTTTGTCGGCAACGAACAGCAGCAGGTCTCCGGGTTCGGCATGCGTCCGTGCAGCGATCCGTGCAGTCAGCCCCTCATCGAAGAACTTGGCAATCGGCCCCTTCATGCCGCCTTCTTCAACCTTCAGCCAGGCGAGCCCTTTCGCTCCATACGGCGAGACAACGGCGCGCAGGTCTTCGTCAACCTGCTTGCGGGAGAAGCCGGCCGCCTGTCCCTTCACGTTGATCGCTTTGACCTGGCCGCCCTTCTCCTGAACTTCCTTAAAGACTCTGAGCGTGCTGTCGGCTGCGATATCCGTCAGGTCGATCAAGGTCATGCCGAAGCGCGTGTCCGGCTTGTCGCTCCCGTAGAGGTCCATAGCCTGTGCATAGGTCAGTCTCCGGAAAGGACGCGGAATGTCGATCCCTTTTACTTCTTTCATTAAATGAACAATCATTTCTTCAATCATATCCTGAAAAGCTTTCACTTCGAAAAATGACATTTCAATGTCAACCTGGGTGAATTCGGGCTGGCGGTCGGCGCGAAGATCCTCATCGCGGAAACAGCGGGCAATCTGATAATATTTTTCCATGCCCGAAGCCATCAGCAGCTGTTTAAAAAGCTGAGGAGACTGGGGCAGTGCATAAAACTCGCCCGGATGAACGCGGCTCGGGACCAGATAATCGCGGGCTCCTTCCGGAGTGCTCTTTGTCAGGATCGGCGTCTCGATATCCAGAAACCCCTTGTCATCGAGAAAGCGGCGCAGCGTTTTCGTGATTTTATTGCGCATTTTAAACGTCTCAAGCATCTCGGGACGCCTTAAATCGAGATAACGATACTTCAGGCGGACGTCCTCCGACGCCTCGATACCGTCTTCGATCGGAAACGGCGGCGTTTTCGATTGATTCAGCACCCGTATCTCGCTGATCATGACTTCAATGTTGCCGGTTTTTATTTTTTCATTGATTGCTTCCGGATCACGCAATGTCACGGCCCCGGTAACAGAAAGGCAGTATTCGCTCCGCACTTTGTCCGCCTGATTCCAGGCTTCCTGAGAAACTTTCGGATTGAAAACAATCTGAATGATACCCGACCGGTCGCGCAGATCGATGAAGATGACGCCGCCCAGATCTCTCCTTTTCTGCACCCAGCCGGCCAGTGTCACCGTTTGTCCGGCCTGTTCGGCAGTCAATTCGCCGCAATGAGCATTTCGATACATTTTTTCACCCCATTAATTGATTTTCGCTTTTAAATAATCGGCCAGTCCGGCAAACGCGACTTGTTCCTGAGTGCCATCGGTCATATTCCTGACTTGCGCCGCCTGCGCCTGCAGCTCTTCATCGCCGATCACAATGACGAATCGGGCACGGTCTCTGTCGGCCTGTTTGAACTGAGCTTTCACTTTCCTGTCCATGTAATCCTTATCGGCTCTGAGTCCCGTCCGGCGCAGTTCGTTCAGGATGACAGCCGCTTTTCTGCCGGCCGTCTCACCGATCGCCGCAATAAAGCAGTCGAGCGATGTTTCGCTTTTCAGTGAAATGTTTTCGACTTCAAGAGCGAGCAGAAGCCGTTCGATACTGAGAGCGAAGCCGACACCGGGTGTTTCCGGCCCGCCGAGTTCACTGACCAGGCCGTTGTACCTGCCTCCCCCGGTCAGTGTCGTAATCGCACCTTTGCTCGATCCCATAATCTCAAAAGTCGTATGGTTGTAATAGTCCAGGCCTCTGACAAGTGTCGAATCGAGTTCATAGGCGATTCCCATTTCATCCAGAATGCCTTTCACTTTTTCGAAATAATCGTGGGCGGGTTCTGTCAGAAAATCGAGAATCGACGGTGCCGATTTCATCAGCGGATGATCATGGTCCTTCTTGCAGTCCAGAATGCGCAGCGGATTTTTTTCAAGCCTGTTCTGACAGTCTTCACAAAACTCGCCGATCGACGGCTTGAAATGCGCAATCAGCGCCTGACGGTGGGCCGCCCGGCTTTCTGGATCGCCCAGGCTGTTCAGCACAAGTTTCAGCTTCTTCAGGCCGAGCATTTCGTAAAAAGACATCGCCAGTGCAATCACTTCCGCATCAACCGACGGATCCTTCGAACCGAGTACTTCAACTCCGAATTGTGTAAACTGGCGTGTTCTTCCCGACTGCGGCCGCTCATAGCGGAACATCGGCCCGATGTAGTACAGTTTTGCCGGCTGGTTCGGAAGCCCGAACAGCTTATGCTCGACAAAAGCGCGAACAACGGACGCGGTTCCCTCCGGTCTGAGCGTCAGGCTGCGGCCGCCCCTATCTTTAAAATTGTACATTTCCTTCTGAACAATGTCCGTCGTATCCCCAACCCCTCTTTGAAATAAGTCGGTGGATTCAAAAACGGGCGTGCGGATTTCCTTGTAATTGAACAGAGCGCACACCTTCCTGGCACTCTCCTCAATCTTCTGCCAGACTTCCGATTCTTCCGGCAGAACATCGTAGGTCCCGCGGGGTATTTGGATAAGCAAAATGATAGTCCTCCTTCACCTGATTTCCGCTTCTTCCTCTGAAAGGATGGCGGCCGGTCCGGGAAAAAATTGCCGGCGGGCCCGCCGTTTATCGCCGTGATCAAACGGATTGGATTAAACATTGCGGGATAATAAAAAGCCCCCTGTCCGCCGGACTAACGACGAACAAGGGACGAATAAACATTCGCGGTGCCACCCTTGAATTGAAACATCGGCCGATGTTTCCTCTCAATCCGGTTAACGCCCGGGAGACGATTTTTCCTACTTACAACGGGCCGCTACATACCGCAACGCCTGTACTTCAGAAAAATGCCTCGGAAGTGTCCGTCTGCAGGCGCAATTCGCCGGGCGCGTTCTCAGCCAAAGGCGCACCCTTTCTTTGACAGCAGACCTGCAGAACCTCTTCGTCACTGGCTTTGTTCCTTCATAGTACGAATGATTCGTCAATATGTCAAGTTTTCGCGAAAAACAACTGCTCGATACCTTTTAATTTTTAAAAATCTGATTTTTATCGCAACGCCGACACATCACTGCCGCGATCCTGCCGGATTGCCGGGATCAATGCCTCTTGCTTTCTATAATCAGGGTAACCGGTCCGTCATTGATCAGCGACACCGCCATCATCGCGCCGAATCGCCCGGTTGAGACCGTTACTCCCCGGCTCCTCAGTCGTGCATTGAAAGCCTCGTAAAGCGGTTCAGCCTGATCGGGACGTGCGGCCTCGATAAAACTCGGCCGCCTTCCATGCGACGTATCCCCGTAGAGTGTAAACTGCGAAACGGACAAAATTTCTCCCCCGGTTTCCTGAATCGATCGGTTCATCTTCCCTTCCCCGTCTTCAAAAATACGCAGGCCGACGATTTTATCAGCCACATAATCCATATCTTCAGCCGTGTCGCCCTTTTTAATACCGACGAGCAGCATCAGTCCCTGCCTGATCTGCCCGACTGTTTCCCCGCCAATTCGAACACGGGCTTCCATGACTCTCTGAACAACCACTCTCACATCCGCTCACCCTTTTTTGATATTAAATCGCCGGATGATGATTCTGTACGACACGGCCGTTCCGATCATTGCATCACGCGGCGCACGGAATAAATATCCGGAAGACGCTTAATCTTGTCGACCACACGGCGCAGATGGCTGATATTCGTAATCGCAATGGTCATATGAATTGAAGCCACCTTGTTTTTGTCGGCTCTTCCCGACACTGCATTGATTGCCGTATGAGCATCCGAAACACACTGCAGCACTTCATTAAGCAGCCCGTTGCGGTCATAGCCTGTTATCTCAATATCGACATTGTACTCTTTCGATTTCTCTTCATTATTCTCCCACTCCACTTCCATCAGCCGTTCATCCGACTCTTCATTTTTGATGTTCGGACAGTCGACACGATGGATCGTGACGCCCCTTCCTCTCGTTACATAGCCGATGATCGCATCGCCGGGGACGGGATTGCAGCAGCGGGCAAGCCGGATCAGTAAATTGTCGACCCCCTTGACACGCACGCCGAGCGACGTCCGGCGGCGGTGAACGACGGTATTTTTCGACTCGGGAAACTGCTTGGCCGCTTCATCCGCTTCTGTCTCTTTCGCCGTTTTCTCGTCTTCAGTCAGTCTGGCGACGACCTGTTTCGCCGGAATTCCGTTCAATCCGACTGCAGCGTACAGTTCATTCTCATGGGAAAAATTATATTTTTTCACAACATTGGCGATATTCGCCTCAGTCAGTGTATCTTTCAGGCTGATTCCCTGGCTCCGCAATTCTTTTTCAATCATTTCTCTGCCGTTCGCTACGTTCTCCTGGCGCTGCTGCCTCTTGAACCACTGCCTGATTTTGTTTTTTACCGCCGAACCTTGGGCGATCTTCAGCCAGTCGCGGCTCGGTCCGTACGAATGGTTCGATGTCATCACTTCGACAATATCCCCGGTCTTCAGCTTATAATCGAGGGGCACCATCTTCCCGTTGACTTTTGCGCCGACCGTTTTATTGCCGATTTCCGTATGAATCCGATAGGCAAAATCAATCGGCACGGAACCGACCGGAAGTTCGATAACATCTCCCTTAGGCGTAAAAACAAACACTGTGTCGGAAAACAGATCCATTTTGAGTGATTCCATAAATTCTTTAGCGTCTTCTGTCTCATTCTGATACTCAAGAATCTCACGGAACCAGGTCAGCTTGTCCTCAAATTTATTATTGATATTTCTTGTTTTTCCTTCTTTATAGGCCCAGTGCGCCGCGATGCCGTATTCGGCAACGTCGTGCATTTCCTCGGTCCGGATCTGTACTTCAAGCGGATCTCCCTTCGGCCCGATCACCGTCGTATGCAGAGACTGATACATGTTGGCTTTCGGCATGGCGATATAATCTTTGAAACGGCCCGGCATCGGCTTCCAATGTGTATGAATGATACCGAGAATCGCATAACAGTCTTTAATGCTTTTTACAATAATCCGGACCGCAAATAAATCATAGATTTCATTAAACTGTTTGTGCTGATTCACCATTTTCCGATAAATACTGTAGATATGCTTCGGCCGTCCGGAAATCTCCGCTTCGATATCGACCGTTTTGACATACTTCTTCAGGTCTTCGACCACCTGGGCAATATAGGCCTCGCGCTCTTCTCTTTTTTGCTTCATCAGATTGACGATTTTGTAGTACTGCTGCGGTTTCAGATAGCGCAGCGATATATCCTCAAGTTCCCATTTTATCGCCGAAATGCCGAGACGATTGGCAAGCGGTGCGAATATTTCCAGCGTCTCATTCGCTTTCTGAATTTGTTTTTCCTTGCTCATGAATTTCAATGTGCGCATATTATGGAGCCGATCGGCAAGCTTCACGATGACGCACCTGAGATCGCGGGCCATGGCGACGAACATTTTCCGGTGATTTTCCGCCTGCTGATCCTCTTTCGACGTGTATTCAAAATGTCTCAGCTTGGTTACCCCGTCGACAAGCGTGGCGACATTGTTTCCGAATGTCTCACGAATGTTGTCGAGTGTAACCGGAGTATCCTCAACCACGTCATGGAGAAAGCCGCTGATAATGGTCGTCGCGTCCATTTTCAGGTCGACCAGTATGCCGGCGACTTCTACCGGGTGCGTGATATACGGCTCGCCCGATTTGCGGACTTGTCCGCTGTGCGCCCTACTCGCAAACTCATAGGCCTCCTTAATCGACGCAATATCCTTTTCATCGAGATAAGCAGAGGCCTTCTGGATTAATTCATCCATCGTCATATTTCCATCACCTTATGCGATGCCTCATTTCCGGATTGTATTATCACTATTATCTGAGAAAACAGAGTTAATGTAAAGTTTTTGCCTGATTATTCGCCATTCGCTTCCGCGACAAACAAAAATGGCGTCCCTTTTGAAAACAAAGGGGGAGCTGAAAGTGAGAAAAAGAGTGCCCCTGTTCAGGGCACTCCGTCTCGTATCCCGGTTAAAATTTGATCAATGAAAGCACATCATAATCCGTCAAAAGTTTTCTGCCATTCAGTTCAGTCAGCTCAATCAGAAAAGCGACGCCGGCAACGACGCCTCCGAGACGTTTCACCAGCTTAATCGTTGCTTCGATGGTGCCTCCGGTCGCGAGCAGATCATCGGTGACAAGCACGCGCTGCCCCGCTTTGATTGAATCCTTGTGAATACAGAGTTCATCAAGGCCGTATTCCTTCTCATAGGAAACGGTAACCACTTCCCGCGGCAGTTTTCCCGGCTTTCTGACAGGAACAAACCCCACACCCAGAGAATAGGCAAGCGGCCCGCCGATGACGAATCCGCGCGCTTCCGGACCGACGACCACTTCCGCATCTCTTTCCTTCGCGAACTTTGACAGGTCGTCAATCGCCGACTTATAGACAGGCCCTTCCTGAAGGAGCGAAGTGATGTCTCTGAAATTGATGCCCTTGTTCGGAAAATCCTGTACCGATTCAATATACTGCTTATAATCCATTCATGGTCCCCTCCGGCTCAGTAGCTTTATCACGATCGTTTATCCGCTTTTCAAACCACGTTTTCAGTGAAGAAAGCGGGGAGTAGCAAAAAAGATCCTCCATCTCCAGCTGTTTCTTTTCTTTACGATAGGTTAAGGAGGCAGTCAAGGGCGCCTTCACCGGCGCAGAATTTTCTGTCAGGAAACCCTTATCTATTTTAACAAAACCGAGTTCAAAAAACACCCTTGTCATAAAATGAATCGTTTGCTCGGACCAGCCTTTATGCCTGGCAATCTTCCGTGCCATGGCATCCAGCATGAATGAATGTTCCTGACGTATCAGGGCATAATACCAGACAAAGTGCTTCCGTGACGGAAATGAAGTAAAGTAGTGTTCATGCCGATGGTAAAATACCGCGTAGATCCGATGAACCAGCGGGCTGTTCCCGGCCAGTTCGGACAGCTGATCTTCCTGGTCGGGAAGATCAAGCAGCACAAGATCCGGCTGCCTGACGGACATGCCCGGTTCAAACAGCGTGATTCCGCCGGCAATGCCCAGCTCTTCCGCACTTTCCGGATGAAAAGCGAGCAGCGTGGCTGATTCCGGAGGCAGCCCGGATATTTTTTCCCGGATTTTGCGGTCCGACCGCCAGTCAAAAATCTGCGGACCGTCGATACGCAGGTCCTCAATCAGAAACTGCGGCTTTCGGAATCCGTTCCATTCATTAATCGAGCAATTGCCGATCACGCTTGGACAATCAATCGGCGAGATCTGTTCCAGCCGGCCGCCGAGCCCGAACCCGATTCCGTCAAGTTCCTGGTCGCGGCCCTGAAACATCACTTTCAGATGAGCCTTTTCTCTGCCCACGGCGCCGATTTTCGAGAGTCTGACCGCATTCATTCGGAAAGCCGGACGGGGGTTGTCTGTACCGAAGGGGGCCAGCCGCTCCATCTCCTCAATCTGTTTCACCGTAATCTGGTCCGGCGTGCATTCGCCGTCAACAGCCAGTCTGGGAATGAATGCCTGATCATCCAAAGATTCTTCGGCGGCACGGTTGAAATCCTCTCTGAAGGCGTCGATCCTGTCCGCCGGAAGCGACAGTCCGGCCGCCATTTGATGTCCTCCGAACTGCGTCAGGTTTCCCGCACTTTTCTTCAGTCCCAGATAAAGGTTGAATCCGTCAATGCTCCGGCCGGATCCCTTGGCCGTTCCGCTTTGCTGATCGATACTGAGAATAACAGTCGGCCGGTAATATTTTTCAACCACTCGTGAAGCCACAATGCCGATAACACCCTGATGCCAGCCTTTGCCCGCAATCACCAGGGCTTTGTCACCGCGTCGGCAATAGTCGGACGCTTCCTTATCGGCTTCAAGCATGATTTGATCGGCCAGCGCTTTTCTCTGCCGATTCAATTCCTCCAGCCGGCTGGCAAGAAGCGCCGCTTCTTCGCCGTCGTCGGAGAGCAGCAGGCGTAAAGCCGTGTCCGCATCGGCCAGCCGGCCGGCCGCATTGAGCCTGGGCGCCAGCTGAAAACCGATCATATCGCTGTCCACGGCCCCGCTGATTCCGGCTTTTATCTTCAGAGCATCGATTCCTGCAAGCGATCCCCCGCCTATGATCTGCAGTCCTCTGGAAACAATCAGACGATTTTCAGCGCGCATCGGGACAAGATCGGCAATGGTTCCGATCGCGGCCAGTGCGATCCAGTTGTCATCCGCAGGACCGGAACAGACCGCCTGAACGAGTTTCAGCGCTACGCCCGCACCGGAGAGGCCCTTAAACGGATAATCGCATCCGGGCTGTTTCGGATTCAGAATGGCGAATGCATCCGGCAGGATAGCCGGCGGTTCATGGTGATCGGTGACAATATAATCAATCCCCAGTTCCTTCGCTTTCGAAGCAGCTTCTAAAGCGGCAATCCCCGAGTCCACGGTCACGATCAGCTTCACCTGGTCGTTCCCCGCTCTTTCAACCGCCCGGACATTCGGCCCGTAACCATCCGTGAACCGGTTGGGAATATAACTGCTGACTTTTGCTCCCATTTTCCCGAGTGCTCGGATCATCAAAGCGGTTGAAGTGACGCCGTCCGCATCGTAGTCGCCGAACACACGGATCGCTTCACCGTCGCGGACCGCCCGGACGATTCTTGCCGCTGCTTCCCTCATGCCGAGCATTTCCATCGGATCGCAGAATTGCACCTTCTCCGGATGCAAAAAAATTTTCGCTTTTTCCGGCCGATCGATCCCGCGCAGCACGAGAAGGCGTGCGGTCAGTGAAGAAATGTGCAGCGCATCGGCCAATGCGTGCGTCTTTGTTTCATCCGCCTGCTTTAAAATCCAGTGATAGTTTGGTTTTAACAAACGGCCTCCCCTCCTCCTTCACTTCACAATCAATAGACTTTCAGACGAGGCCTTATTTTTTCAGTAAAGAACGGCGCCTGGAAGCGCGGGTTTCTTTCTCTTCGCCGTCCGGTGTCCCGTCCGCGGCGGCCTGATCTCCTTCCCCTGGATGCAGCTCCGTCAGACGCTGCAATTCCCGTTTAAGCTTCCTGATGCGGCGCTGCTGCACATATATTTTATAATAAGTGAATAAGCCGACCAGGAAAGCGCCGAGCAGAAAAAAGCCGAGAATGATCAGAATCAGCGGCAGTCGTACGCTTCCGAACAGGAAATTAAAAGTCACATACCCCACATTCCCGATGGAGAACAGCACGACGATCAAAATAAAGATCAGCGCAAAAAGCAGGCTCCATTGTTTTTTCACTGTGTCTGCCTCCTATTAAGGTAATCAGAAAAAAGAGCAGAAAGACGAAACGAGAGTCTGCCTTTCTTTTTCGAAAATCAATCAGGCCTGCGGCTGCACCGTTCTTTTCCGCTTGCGGCTTGCCAGATAACGCGCCTTCAGCACCGCCCAGAGCGGACAGGCAATACAGATCGATGAATAGACGCCGCAGATCAGGCCGACAAGCAAGGCGATCGTGAACGTGCGGATCGACTCGCTGCCGAAAATCAGCAGAAAGATAACCGGAAAGAGAACGGTCAGGACCGTATTGATCGACCGCGTCAGCGTTTCCCGGATACTGAGATTGACGACGGCACCCAGTTCTTCAAACGTCGTCAGCCGCTTTCTGCTGAGCTTGATATTTTCCCTGACGCGGTCGAATGTCACAATCGTATCGTTGATCGAATAGCCGACAATCGTCAGCACGGCCGAAATAAACAGGATGCTGACCTGAATGTGAAACAGGCTGAATACCGTGATGATAATGAAAGCGTCGTGAATCAGGGCAAGGACCGCCGTCAGCCCCTGAAGAAATTCAAAACGGATCCACACATAAATGATGATAAAGACTGAAGCAAGAATCAGAGCATAAAAGGCATTCTTAGCCAGATCGCGGCCTACCTGCGGCGAAACCGTGCTGACATTGGGATTCACGCCGAACTTGCTCTGAATGGCACTCTTGATCGCCGCCACCTGCTGCTGATTTAATTCTTTATTGAGAGTGACCGTGACCGTATTATTATGATTGCCCGATACGGTCGGCTGTCCCGGCTGATAGCCGAGATCGGTAAAGGTTTTGCTGATTTCAGTGACAGGCATCGTCCGGCTGCCCTGCACGTCGATTCGTGTTCCGCTGCTGAAATCGATACCCAGATTCAGGTGAAAGACAAACAGGGAAATGATGCCGATCAGGATCAGAGAAGCTGAAAAAGTGAAGAAGATATTTCTGTATTTGATAAAATCCAGGTGATTATAAAACTTATTATAGTGCTTATAGTTCATATTCCGCTTATTACTCACGAATATCACTCCTCCTGACGCCGAACAGGCCCGGTTTGTCATTCAGCGCCCTGCTGCGGATCAGCAGGCCGAGGAACAGGCGTGCGCCGTAGACCGATGTAATCAGCGTGATGACGTTGCTGATCAGCAGCATGACGGCAAAACCTTTGACGGCGCTGTTTCCGAATGCAAAGAGCACTCCCGAGGCAATAATGGTCGTCATATTGGCATCGACGACGGTCGGCAGCGCCCGCTGGCTTCCCGATTTGAAAGCCGACAGAATCGATTTGCCGCTGCGTATCTCATCCTTGATCCGCTCCAGAGTGATAATATTGGCATCGACTGCCATCCCGATTCCGAGAATCAGCGCCGCAATCCCCGGCAGCGTCAGGACCGCCTGAAGTCCGACAAAGACTCCCATAACAATATAAACATAAAATATGAGCGTGATATCCGCGATCAGGCCGCCGAGCCTGTAAAAAGCAAGCATGAAAAGCAGAATCGCCGCCACGCCGAGTGCGCCGGCAAACAGCGTCTGCGTCATTGAATCCTGGCCGAACTGCGCGCCGACCGAATCCGAATAGATTTCGGTCATCTTAACCGGCAGCGAACCGGAATTCAGCAGATCCTTCAGGTTGGTCGCCTCCTTCACCGAGGACATCCCGGTGATCTGCACATTGGTCGTGTTCAGAACCTCACTGACCTGGGGCGCTGAAATAAACTTATGATTTTTCTGCGAAGCCTCTTTCAGGAAAGAATCGCCCTTCTGATAGTCCAGCCAGATAACAAGCACATTGTTCGGTGCTTCGGCAAGAATTTTTTTCGTGACACTGGCAAATTTGTTCGAATCTTTCAGCTGCAGGGTAACCATCGGCTGATTGAGCTGATCGAAAGCCACACTGGCCTTTCCCGGCTGCAGTTCGCTCCCGTCCATCATCAGATGGTCCTTATAGTCCCGGAAACTCAGAACGGCCGTTGTCGAGAGCAGCTGGCGGGCCCGTTTCTCATCCTTTACGCCCGGAAGCTGAACGCGGATCCGGTTGCCGTTTTCGATTGAAATACTCGGCTCGCTTACACCGAGGACATTGATACGCTTGTCGATCGCAGCCACAGCGTTGCTCATTGTGTTGCTGTCGATTTTCTGTCCCGCTTTCAGCGGCTTGATCTGATAAAGAACCTCAAAACCGCCCTTCAGATCAAGGCCCAGCTTCACATTATGTATGATGGGCGCCGTAGCAAAACTAAGTATGACTGCCAAAACAATCAGGATTGCAAAAAAGGAAAACAGCGGTCCTTTTTTTACCATAATCGTTAACTTGCTCCCTTCTCTTTCTACGCCGGAAGGGGCCTCCCCCGTGCCGCACCTTCCGGCCGTCCGCATGAATTGTCTATTTGAACAGCGGGCCGTCGCCCAAGCCGACCGGACTGTCTTTTAACATATCCATCCGCAGCTTGTTCATATAATCATTCACAGTCAGCGACATGACCTCGGCTACCACTTCATGTATTCGTTCAGGCTTGTTCCCTTTTTTCCTCTCCAGCCTTTCTTTCGTAAATTTCCAGAATTCATCCATTGTCAGATGATTCAGGCCCAGCAAATGAAATTCTTCAAGTTTGCTTTGCAAAAACGGCATAATTTCGTTCCGCCACTTTTCCATACCTTCATTAGTTTCCGGCATTCAGATTCCTCCCATGATATTTATCATAGCATAACTGGCTGCCAATACGAAAGACAATTCACCGGGCAAAAACCTTTTTATCTCAGCTGCTGCCGCAATACCCGCTTCAATCATTCAGATGCTCACTGGGCAGGGCTTGTCATGCCCGGGCGGGTCCACTGCATATAATCCCAATATGCAGGCGGCAGTCTTTTTTATTCACCGCAATAACGGCAGAAAAAGGTGGACAATCAATGGCACGGCAATCTTTCTTAACCGGATCCCTTATATTAATGGCGGCAGGATTGTTCACGCGCATATTAGGCATGATAAACGGCATGGTCCTTGCAAGGGTTATCGGATCCGAAGGCGTCGGGCTTTACATGATGGCTTTCCCGGCGATGCTGCTGGTTGTCACGCTGACGGAACTCGGCCTCCCCGTGGCCATTTCCAAACTGGTTGCCGAAGCGGAGACGTTCGGGGATCAAAGGAAAATAAAGAAAATACTCTCGATGTCGCTGGCCATCGTCGGCGTTTCCGGTGTCCTGCTGACCGTGTCGATGCTGCTGCTGATTCCTCTTTCAGCCAAATTCCTGTTCGCCGACACACGTGTGATTTATCCGTTGATTGCCATTACCCCCGTGATTCCGATCGTTGCCGTCAGCTCGGTTCTGCGCGGCTATTTTCAGGGCATCCGCAATATGAAGCCCTACGCCTTTTCGGGGATCGTCGAGCAGATTGTCCGTATTTCCCTGGTCGCCATGCTGGCCAGCCTCCTGATGCCGTACGGCGTCGAGTACGCAGCGGCCGGAGCAATGATCGCCGGATCCGCGGGAGAGTGCGCCTCCCTGCTGTACATGCTCCACGCCTTCAGAAAAGAAGGGACGGGCAGCAGCGGCAACGAGCAGCGGCATTACGTCCAACGCACCCGCTCCATCCTCCGGCAGCTTCTCGGAATCGGCCTGCCGACTATGGGAAGCCGGCTGATCGGTTCACTCAGCAATTTCTTCGAACCGATCGTTGTCTCAAACAGCCTTGTCCTCGCCGGATTTTCGATTAAAGCTTCGGCGGAACTGTACGGACAGCTGACCGGTTATGCCCTGACTCTGCTGCTTCTGCCCAGCTTTATCACGCACGCCCTTCATGTTTCGCTTGTCCCGACGATCAGCGAGGCCTACGCCAGAAAATCGTACGGCCTGATCCATTTCCGGCTCAATCAGGCACTGCGCATCGCCATGCTGACCGGCGGGCTGTCCCTCGTCGTCACCTTTTCTTTCGCAGGGCCGCTGATGACATTGATCTACGACTCCCCGTCCTCCGCCGATCTGCTCCGTATCATGGCTCCCTTTTTCATGATTTTCTATTTCCAGGGACCGATGCACGCCGTTCTTCAGGCACTGGATCTCGCGAAAGAAGCGATGCTCAATACTCTGATCGGATCCGTGGTCAAAATTATCACCCTTTATTTTCTGACAAGCCGTCCCGAATTCGGCATTAAAGGGGCGGCCCTCGCCATCTGTATCAACGTCGTTCTCGTGACTGCCCTGCATATGGCTCTGATTATCAGGACGATCGGCTTCTCGCTGATTCTTAAAGACTATGTACGGACTGCGATCATTATTGCCTTTTCCGCTTTCCTCGCTCACTTTCTCATTGAAAGGGTCTTCACCGGCTGGGCCCTGCTGCCAAGAACTGTCGTGCTGATCTCGATGATCGCAGCTTTTTACGCGATCCTTACTTTTTTTCTTGGGATGATTCACAAAGAAGAACTCGGCCAGCTTCCCATCATTGGAAAATGGGTGAAGAACTAATTCCCGGACTTGCCGTCTTTCATATCCATATAAAAATTCCCCGCCTGGTCGATCGTCAGATAATTTACCCGACGGATGTCGCGATAGCCGAATTTTCGCAGCTCCTGCCTCAGCCACAGGTACGTTTTCCCGATACGTTTCAGATTATCCCCGCGCACCTTGCCGCATTCGATAAGCGGAAGGCCCATCGGCGGGCCCGCGCTCCCGGGAAAAGCCGGTTTGCCGGCGGCGGACGGCGGACGTACGCGCCGGGGCGGACGGCTCTCTTCTTTAAGTGAAAGCGAAGCGATGCTTTCCCGGATCGCCCGCTTTGTGAAAGCTTCAAACAAAAATACGTACAGCCGGTAAGCGGCGATCAGCAGCAGAAGCGGTATCAGAAAGGGAATGAGCGGCTCATCCGGCCGGATAACCGCGAAAAAAGACAGTTCGACGGCTGCCAGGAGCATCATAAATTCGGAAAAAGTCCGGTCGCCCAGTTTCGCGGCCATCAGGTCTCTGAATCCAAACAGCATAATTATGATCAACAGCAATGTTCTGGCAGCCGCCGTTCCCATATTTCTCCTCCTCCGCATTCTTTTTCTTATGCTTAGTATGGACAGAACGAAGCATTTCATGAATCGCCGGATCTGCTCTTTTTGGCATCAACCGTCCGCCGTCTGAATACTATTGAAGGTAAACGGGCATTGACAAGCGTCGACTTTTCAGAAAAGAACACTCAATCACATCTATGGAGGTGGAAAAATGGCACGAAACTGGCTGGCTGCCGTAACGTATGGAATCGCTGCTTCATTTGTCATCGTCCTTGCCTCTGCTTTTCTGCTTGCTTCTCTTTTACGCTTCACATCTTATTCAGAAACCGGCGGATCCGTCCTGCCGATTATCATATCAATCGGCGCTTTGTTCATCGGCGGGATTATATCCGGTTCGAAAATGAAAGAGAGAGGGCTTCTGATCGGATCCGTCACCGGCCTTTTTTATTGCTTGTTCAGCCTGTTTTTTCAGTTTCTCGGGCTTGATCAGGCGCCGGGGCTGAATCAATACATTTTCTATTTGACCAACATTGCCTCCTGCGCGATCGGCGGAGCGATCGGTGTCAATTTCTTCCAGGGAAAACGTCCTTAGTCTCTTCCTTCCGGCCGGAAAAGTCATCTGTGGACAGCGGTCAATCGGTCTTTACCGGTTCGGAAATAAAAAAAGCGGCCTTTTTCAGGACCGCTTTTTTTATTTAATTTTCCGCCTTTTCAGCAGATGATTCTTTTGTTTCTTTCTTATCCTTGTCGTTTTCGGAATGAGCGTTCGAACCGGTCTTTTTCAGTACCGTACGAACGGCATTGCGTTCGAAAGTCAGTTTGCTGCTCCCGCATCTGAGAACCACCGTCTGATCGTCGATCGAATCAATCGTCCCCTGCAGGCCGCCGACGGTGACAATCTTGTCTCCGCGCGACAGCGCGGCCTGCATCTGTTTCGTTTCTTTCGTTCTCTTCTGCTGCGGACGGATCAGCAGAAAGTAAAAGATAGCAATAAAAATAATCAGCGGTATTAATGTTCCTAAACTGGCCATGGTCAGCCTCCCTTTCAACTTTTAAAAGTTTTTCGCATCTGGTTTATTAAACCCGTACGATTCGAAGAAGGCTTCTCTGAATTCAAGAAGCTGATCCTCCAGAATCGCCGATCGGACACGCTTCATTAATTTTATCAAAAAATAAAGATTATGGTAAGTCGTTAAACGAAATCCGAATGTTTCATTGGCTTTGACCAAATGACGAATATAAGCTCTTGAATACGAACGGCACACAGAACAGTCGCAATGTTCGTCGATCGGCCGGAAATCATGGGCATACTTCGCATTGCGGATCACCAGGCGGCCGTGTTCCGTCATACAGGTTCCATTGCGGGCAATGCGCGTCGGAAGCACGCAGTCGAACAGATCGATTCCGCGGATGACTCCGTCGATCAGTGAGTCCGGAGAGCCGACACCCATCAGATATCTTGGCTTATCCACCGGGAGAAACGGGGTTATGTAGGCAATCATGTCGTTCATCGTTTCCTTCGGTTCGCCGACGGACAAACCGCCGATCGCATATCCGGGAAAATCAAGAGAGGTTAAATCGGCCGCCGACTGTTTCCGCAGGTCTTTATAGTTGCCGCCCTGGACAATGCCGAAGAGCGCCTGCCGCTCCGGATGCCCGTTCGCCGCCAGGCAGCGCTCCGCCCAGCGGCTCGTCCGGGCAGCCGATTCCTTCATATAGTCATAAGCACATGGATACGGCGGACATTCATCAAACGCCATCATGATATCCGAGCCGAGCGCATTCTGAATGGCCACAGATTTTTCAGGTGTGAGAAAGAGCTTTTCTCCGTTCAGATGGCTGCGGAAATGCACGCCTTCTTCCGTTATATCTCTCAGTTTGCTTAAACTGAAAACCTGGAAGCCGCCGGAATCGGTCAGAATACCCCGATCCCAGTTCATGAACCGGTGCAGTCCGCCGGCTTCTTCCACGATCTCCTCACCGGGTCTGAGCCAGAGGTGGTATGTGTTGCTCAGGATCACCCCGGCGCCTATTTCTTTCAGCTCACGGGGACTCATCGTCTTGACCGTGGCCTGTGTTCCGACCGGCATGAACATCGGCGTTTCAAAGGTGCCGTGAGGCGTGTGCAGCCTGCCGAGCCGCGCGCCGGTATGTTTTTCCGTCTTAATCAGTTCATACGTTACCGCTGCGCTCATCTTGTTTTAATTCCTTCCTCAATAAACATGGCGTCACCGAAACTGAAGAAACGGTATTTCTCCTGAACCGCCTCGTGATAGGCCTTCAGAATAAAATTTCTGCCGGCAAAAGCGCTGACAAGCATAATCAAGGTTGATTTCGGCAGGTGAAAGTTCGTGATCATGGCATCGATTGCTCTGTATCGATAGCCGGGATAAATGAAAATATCGGTCCATCCGGAAGCCTCACGGAATTCGCCGCCGAATTTAGCCGTGATCGTCTCCAATGTGCGGATGACTGTCGTTCCGCAGGCGATGACGCGTTTTCCTTCCTGCCTCGCCCGGGTCAGCGTGTCCGCCGCCTCTTTCGTCATCTGGTAAAATTCCGAATGCATCGTGTGTTCTTCTATTTTGTCCACTTTGACCGGTCTGAATGTGCCGAGTCCGACATGCAGTGTAATAAAAACGATGTGGATGCCTTTTTTTTCGATTTCTGCAAGCAGCTGCTTTGTAAAATGGAGACCGGCCGTCGGTGCGGCAGCCGATCCGCGGTGTTTCGCATATACCGTCTGATAAAGATCAGGATCGTCCAGTTGTTTTTTAATATAGGGCGGCAGCGGCATTTTCCCAAGTTCCTCCAGCACTTCATAGAAAATGCCTTCATAATGAAAAGTCACGATCCGCCGTCCTTCATCGAGTTCCTTCGTGCAGACAGCTTCAAGTCTGCCGCCGCCGAATTGAATATGTATGCCCTCATGTACCCTCTTTGCCGGTTTTGCCAGGCATTCCCACGAATCCCCCTCCGTCTGCTTCAGCAGGAGCAATTCGATTTTGGCGCCTGTATCCTCTTTATATCCGATCAGCCGGGCGGGAAGCACTTTCGTATCGTTCAGAACCAGGCAGTCGCCGGGATTCAGATAATCAATGATCTCGCTGAAATGGCGGTGTATGATCCGGTCCTTATTCGGATTAATCACCATCAGCCGCGATGCCGCCCGGTCCTTAAGCGGCGTCTGAGCGATCAGCTCCTGGGGCAGTTCATAATCAAAATCTGAAACATCCATGTTTTTTATGCACTCTCTTTCCATTAGCGAAAATGATTCATGACGTAAAAAATCAGTGATAAAACCAGACTGATGACGATACAGGTAACAATGGGGAACATAAACGTGACATTTCCCTTTTTAATAAAAATATCGCCGGGAAGACGGCCGATCAACGGCCAGCAAAGCCCGATCACAAACAGCACGGCGCCTGTAATCATCAAAAATCTGCCTAAGTCTCCCATGGCGGTCAGCTTTCCTTTTCTATATTAAAATATTGATAAGCATGATCGGTAGCGACCCGGCCCCTCGGCGTTCTCTGAATAAAACCGATCTGGAGCAGATAAGGCTCATAAACGTCTTCGATTGTGTGCCGCTCCTCTCCGACAGACGCCGCAATTGTGTCCAGTCCGACCGGCCCGCCGCCGAATTTGCCGATGATGCTCATAAGCAGCTGATGATCGACCCGGTCCAGTCCCATCTCGTCCACCTGGAGACGCTCCAGCCCGATCCGGGCCGCGTTTCGGTCAATGACCCCGTCCAGCTCAACCTGGGCAAAATCCCGGATTCTCCTCAGAAGACGATTGGCAATACGCGGCGTTCCTCTTGAGCGGCGGGAGATCTCATCACAGGCCTCTTCGTCAATTTCGGTGCCGAGAACAGACGCCGTCCGCCTGACAATGAGCGCCAGCTCGGAGGGGCTGTAATATTGCAGCCTGCTGATCACGCCGAAACGGTCGCGGAGAGGGGGCGAAAGATAGCCCGCCCGCGTCGTGGCGCCGATAAGCGTAAAGGGCGGCAGATTCAGGCGGACCGAATGCGCCGTATCGTCCCTGCCGACGACGATATCCATACAGAAATCTTCCATTGCCGGATAGAGTACTTCCTCGACGTGACGGCTCAGGCGGTGGATCTCATCGATAAACAGAACATCGCCCGGCTGAAGCGACGACAGCACCGCGGCCAGATCTCCCGGCCTTTCGAGAGCGGGGCCCGATGTCGTCCGGATGCCGGCACCCATTTCAGCGGCAATAATCATCGCCAGAGTCGTTTTGCCAAGACCGGGAGGGCCGTACAGCAGCACATGATCGAGCGGCTCGTTGCGCTCTTTGGCGGCCTTTATGAAGATTTCCAGATTTTTTTTTATGGCCTCTTGGCCGATGTAATGCTCCAGATCCGACGGACGGATCGATTTTTCGATTCCTTTATCTTCAGCGGTTAATTCACTCGCAAGCAGCCGGTTTTCTTCCACGGTCTTCACTCTCCCCTCTTATGCCTTCATCATCAAGCGAAGGGCCTCTTTAAGATAATTTTCTGCCGACAGATCCTGCTTTTTTAGTATGGGAATCAGACGGCCGATTTCTTTGTCCGAATATCCGAGCGTTTTTAAAGCGTCCAGAGCTTCCGTCAACGGATGATTCCCGTTTTCCGAAGAACTTTCTTCTTCATCGGCGCTTCCATCCTGTACGGCAAAATCATTCAGTTTTCCTTTCAAATCCAAAACAATCTGTCCGGCCGTCTTCCTGCCGACTCCCGGAAACCGGGTCAGATAATGCTCATCTTCCGCTTCGATAGCCTGTATGATCCGTTCCGGATGATCCGAAGCCAGAATGGCCAGCGCACTTTTCGGTCCGATGCCGGAAACGGTCAGCAGCCTGACAAAAAGCTCGCGTTCCTCACGTGTCTTAAAACCGTACAATACGTTGGCATCTTCACGAAGGTACTGAAACAGATAAAGGGTGGCCTCATGATTCAGCAGCGGCTGATAGCTGAACGGATTGGCACAGACAATCCGGTAGCCGATGCCCCCCTGCTCAAGAACAATACCGTTTCCGGAAAGATACGTCAGCAACCCCCGTATATAATCGAACACAAGCTTAGCTCCTCATCCGTCCATTTTTAAACATCCATACAGAAGTCATTCTTCTAATATGATAGCACAAGCTGCAGCCGGATCACAAAGATTGAAAAAAGATAAGGACATTCCCGACCGAATGTCCTCCGTAGTCCCGCTGCTTTGAAAAATATGCTTTCTGAATCATGCCTGGCACAATAAAAGAAATCAGGCCTCTTCCAGGTTGCTGTAAATGTCCTGAACATCGTCATTATTTTCCAGCGCGTCCATTAAAGCTTCCATTTTTTCAAGATCCTTGCCGGATAAGGCTGTTTTCGTCTTCGGAACCATCGCGATTTCAGCTCGGTCAATTTCATAACCTTTCTCTTCCAACACCCGTTTAACCTCTTCATGGCTCTCGGGAGCTGTCGTAATGATAAACGTTCCGTCCTCAGTCTTCATATCGTCCGCTCCGGCCTCGATGGCGTCCATCATGACCTGATCCTCATCCAGATCTTCCTTTCCCTCAATTTCGATCATGCCCTGCCGATCGAACATGAAGGCAACACTTCCCGATTCGCCGAGATTGCCGCCGCTTTTCGTAAAGGCATGGCGGATTTCCGAGGCCGACCGGTTGCGGTTGTCGGTCAGTACATCAATCATCACCGCAACGCCGCCCGGGCCGTATCCTTCATAGGTGATCTCAGCATAGGTCACCCCGTCAAGATTGCCGCTGGCCTTCTTAATTGCCCGGGCAATATTATCATTGGGCATATTGGCTTCCTTTGCCTTTTCAATAGCGTGCCTCAGACCCGCGTTCATATCCGGGTCGCCGCCGCCCCGCTTTGCCTCCGTGAAAATATCCTTGGACAATTTCATGAATGCCTTGCCCCGAATGGCATCCATTGCATTTTTTTTGTGCTGTATGTTATTCCATTTAGAATGTCCGGACATACTCTAATCCCCTTTCATCAATCCTCTATGATACCGTAGAAACCGGCGTGCTATAATGAAACCTATTTCCGTTACCATTATACATATTTTTTACCTTTAAAAAAAGGGCAGGGATTTCTCCCCGCTCCTTTGCTTCGCTGCGATTTTATTTAGTGTTATTTTGAAACGGACGCTTGACGGCTCTGGAAAGATCGTCAATGATTCCGACAACATCGGCACGTGCTTCACGCATTCCCTTTCCAGCATTGAAATTCGCTTCAACCGCCGTAATCCTCTGCACGTAACGATTGTCGGTCGACACATAAACCGATCTCTTTCCGGCAAGCGATCGGACAGCAGACACAATTTCTTTTCTTAACTTTGCCGTATCCGTCCGGCCCCGGTCGGGGACCGCTCCGATGACAACGCTGTCGTTTGTCACGATAACGTGGGCCTGAGCGATTCCTTTGACGGTCTTCGCCTTATTGGCAATCTTTTTGGCCAGTTTCCGATCCGACTGAACATTCAAATGATTAGCCGGATTTGTCCGGGTCGTCGCGTTGTAATTGGTCGGAGCCGAAGTGATTGGATTCGGAGTAACTGCGGCATTCGGACTGTAGCGATCCACCCGATAATTGATGTCGCGCGGTGCATTCGGATTGTAGTTCGCGGCATTATCCGCCCGGCACCCGGAAAAAATACCGGTTGCCATGAGCATAATGCCCAGTGCGCTCATTGCTTTTTTCAATATAAAAACCTCCCTTCACAAAATTATCATGTGTGATGGGAGCGGGTTTTACGCTTATGAATTTTTACCGTTAAATTTACATATTTTGTAAAATAGCTCTGCTTTATTTCTTTTTTTGCGGCACGTTCGGCGGCCCTTGCTGGTAAGCCGGCGCTGCCGCGGCATTATGGGTCACCGGCTGCGGAGGCTGATTCCCTCCGTAATAGCTGACGGGCGGCGGGCCGAACGGCGAATAGGGCGGATAAAGCGACGGATCGGCAGGTCCGCCGCATCCACAGGGCGGTCCCGGTTTTTTAAAACCCGGCATATAAGGAAACGGATAGCCGGCGATTGCTGACGGATCATACGGGATTGCTTTACCCGCTTTCGGGAAAGCCTGAAGCGGCGGGCCTTGTTCCTGAAACGCAGGCGCGGTCACCGGACCCGGCATCTGAGGATTCGTCCACGGTGAAGCTGCCGGATTCGGAGCACCGGAACCTGTTGCCGGCGTGTACGGCTGATCCACCTTTATGGGCTGTTGCGAAAATAAAGAAGGACTCACTTGCGGCGCCGGACCCTTCACCGGTTTCGCCGATTGGCCCTGCACCGCAGGATGATACGGCTTTGCGGCATTTCCATTTACTGCCGGAGCGTACGGGTTCACCTGTGAAGCCGGATTAATTGCCGGATTCTCAACCGGTTCGGGCGAATAATACGGATTCGGAGAAACCTGTGAAGCCGGGTTCAGCGGATAATACGGAGCCGTCTGTGCCAGCGGGCCGGCAGGATTTTCCGGATAGCCCGGGGCGGCGGATGCCGGATAATACGGACTCGAGGGACTTTCCTGATAAGCCGGACCCGGAGGATAGTACGGAGCCATTTGCGGCGCCGGGCCGGCAGGAATACCCGGATAGCCCTCCGGGGCAGCAGAAGCATAAGGCTGTTTTCCGGCAGCTGCCGACGGTGCGGCCGCGGCCGGCTGATTCCAGTAGCCCGACATCTCTCCGGTCATCGGATACTGGCTTTCCTTTGGATAAAATACTTTTGAAAAATCCGTTTCTTGCGCCGCCTTAACCGCGATTCCTTCGCTTTTTACGGCGGCGGGAGCGGCCGGTTTTTTCACACTTTGAACATTCGACGGGGTTACATTCATTTTCTGAGAAGCGGCAGGCGCTTTCGGCTTGGCAATCGGCGCGGCAGCCGGCTTCGGCTGATTCTGAGCGGCTGCCTGTTTCTGCGGGGGCTGTGCTTTCAGCGGCTGCTTCGTCTTTTCCGAACGGATTTCCTGCTCCGAAAGTTTTAAAGGCTGCTTGCCGACAGCCACTTTTACTTTCATTCCCTGAACCATTCTTTCGTCTGTCAATCCTGTATTCATCTTTCTGAACTCATCAACGGTCATACCGTGTTTGCGCGCAATTTCCGCCATCGTGTCGTCTTTTTGAACAACATACAATTTCACGGTTTCCATCCCTCCTGTGAAAGTCATTCTATATATATGGCACGGCTGGGCGTTTTGCCACTCTTTACCGAAAAGAGCGTTCGCCCGGAAAAGGCGCGATGCCTTTATTCTTCGTCCGGCCGTGGACGGCGCGCGGCGTGCAGAATTCCCGAAAAATGATTATAATGAAAAACAAACAATGATTGCGGAGTGTTAACCATGGCCCAGACAAAAGTGAAACGCCGATCCGGGAACGAACGGCGAAAAATGATTCTTGAACGTTTACGGCAATCATCGGAGCCGGTCACGGGAAGCGAACTGGCCGAACAGATGAATGTCAGCCGCCAGGTCATCGTTCAGGATATCTCCCTGCTCAAGGCGAAAGAATATCCGATTATAGCGACGTCGCAAGGATATCTTTTCCTGGCAAAACCGCAATCGGAAATGAAGACACGGACGATTGCCTGCAGGCATACCATGCAGCAGACGGAAAATGAGCTGAATCTGATCGTCGACTGCGGCGTGACGGTTGTCGACGTCACTGTCGAGCATCCGTTTTACGGGGAAATCACCGGCTCTCTGATGATCCGCAATCGGATGGATGTCGACCGTTTTATCGGCAAGATGAAACAGACAGGTGCGGCGCTACTTTCATCGCTGACGGGCGGCGTCCACCTGCACAGGTTGGAAGCCCTTTCGAATGACCGCCTGGATGCTGCCGTCCGTTTATTAAAAAAAGCGGGTTATTTACTATAACCCGCTTTTTTGCCGGAAGCGGGCGGATCTTGCGGACCCGCTCGTTTCCGGCAGGAAATCAATCTGTATATTCAAATTCATAGTCCAGGATGCGAACCGTGTCGCCTTCCTCGACTCCTTTTTTCCGCAGGGCGTCATCCACCCCCATGCTGCGCAGCTGCCTTGCGAAACGACGAATCGCTTCATCATGATGAAAATTCGTCATTTTGAACAGCAGCTCCACTTTCGGACCGGACACATTAAAGATCCCGTCTTTATCTTTCGTGATCATAAAAGGTTTCTCGGGCTGTTCCGGCCGGTAAACAGACGGATGTTCCTCCTTATGCGCGTCCTCAAGCGGAAACGGCGGTGTTTTTTCAATCAGCTCGTAAACTTTATTCATCAGTGTACCCAGGCCGGAACGGGTCACGGAGGAAACCGGGCAGACAGGAATATTTTTTCCGATTTTCCCGACAAAACGGTCCAGATTTTTTTGTGCCTCCGGCATATCCATTTTACTTGCGGCGACGATCTGCGGGCGTTCGAGCAAACGCCACTGATAACTTTTCAATTCCTCATTTATTTTTTTAAAATCTTCATACGGATCCCGTCCCTCGCTGCCCGACATATCGACAACATGAATAATCACCCGCGTCCGTTCAATATGACGCAGGAACTGATAGCCGAGTCCCGCACCCTGGCTCGCGCCTTCGATCAGTCCCGGCAGATCGGCAATGACAAAGCTCTGCCCTTCCCCAAGAGCAACGACGCCCAGATTGGGAACGAGCGTTGTAAAATGATAAGCGGCAATTTTCGGTTTCGCAGAGGTAACTGCAGCGAGCAATGTCGATTTCCCGACGCTCGGAAAGCCGACTATGCCGGCGTCTGCAAGCAGCTTCAGTTCAAGCCGGATCTCCCGTTCCTCGCCGGGCTCGCCATTCTCCGAGATGTAGGGAGCCGGATTGGCCGCCGTCGCAAAACGGGAATTGCCTCTGCCGCCTCTTCCCCCTTTCGCAACGACCGCCTGCTGCCCGTTTTCAGTCAGGTCCGCAAGCATTTCGCCCGTCCGGCTGTCGTGAATGATCGTTCCCGGGGGAACAAGCACAGTCAGATTTTTCGCGTTCCTGCCGTACTGATTTTTCGGCTTGCCGTTCTCCCCTCTTTCCCCTTTGAAATGACGCTTGTAACGGAAATCCATCAGCGTCCGCAAGCCTTCGTTTACTTCAAAAACGACATCCGCTCCTTTTCCGCCGTCCCCGCCGGCCGGACCGCCGTCGGGCACATATTTTTCGCGCCTGAAGGCAACCATTCCATTACCGCCGTCTCCGCCTTTGACGTACACGGTTACTTGATCGACAAACAAATGACCCACCTCGTCCTTCCACCGACACGGCTATTTGTTATATAGTGTTTGACCCATTCCAGCGATTGATTCAGTTTTATTGCCATAAGCTTTTCCTCCGCTTCCCTTGCATCGGCCAGTTTTCCCGTATGTACGATTTGAATGTCTACCTCCGGGTCCCCGGTCTCAAAGCGGATTTTGACAAAATTATCCGTCGTTTCCAGGTCCTGCTCTTCAAAAAGAAAAAGCAGTTCCTGAAAAAACTCCGTCAGCGCCTGATCGTGCCGCCCAAGATTTTTCTCGGGACCGTCAACTTCAAGAGAAAGCTGAAACGGATGAGAAGCCCAGCCGTAGGTTATAAGAAAAAAGGTGCATTTGGGAATCTGCAGATGAGAGAGACGGGCCTGATTCCGTAGATAATCCGTCATCCGGTCCATGACCGAATTCGCTTTCTCCGGCTGCCGCATATAAAGATAGCCTTTGATCAGCTGCAGATCGTTGAGCAGCACATGTCTGGCAGAACCGATCAATTTGACTCCCGTCTTTTCATCAAACATTGGCTTCTCGCCCTCCCCGGCCATACCTTGCCCTTTAGTATAACAGAAAAAACGGGTCACCGGATAACCCGAGCCCATGATCGCTCTCCGTATAATCCGTCGGCGCATGAACGCTGTACCCACAGGCCCGATAGGAAGGCACTCCCGGTTCGTCTTAAACTCGGAAAGAATCGCCTCAGGATCGAGGGGGCATCCCGGATAGGGTCGGAAGCCTCATAGTCTCCATTCGGAAGACCTCGCCCGGACTGATCCCCGGATGAGCCGCAGACATGCTCACAGAGACAGATAAAGAAGGATCATGCCGGTCAGCTTCAATTCTTCTGTACAAAAAACAGCGGGCGATCTTTGCACACGCAAAAAACACCCGCCGTTTCATTATATTGATTCTCTTTGGGGCCCTGTCAGGCCGTCAACCATAGAGCAGCGCAATCACGCTTCCTTAACGGCTTCTACCGGATAAACACTGACCCTCTTGCGGTCATGGCCGAATTTCTCAAATTTCACAATTCCGTCTGCTTTGGCAAACAACGTATCGTCTCCGCCGCGGCCGACATTTGTACCCGGATAAATCTTCGTACCGCGCTGACGGAACAGGATGGAACCGCTCGTTACAAGCTGGCCGTCCGCCCGCTTGGCGCCGAGACGCTTTGAGATCGAATCGCGCCCGTTCTTTGTGCTGCCGACACCTTTTTTAGATGAAAAGTACTGCAGATCAAGTTTCAGCATGTCCGGCACCTCCCTCATCATGAATTTTTATATAATCTCCGTAAGACGTTTCAATTGTCTTCATGGACACGAGCATCGCTTCCAGAATCAGCTGCGTTTTATTCCGGACATCCTCTGCGGCATCTTCAGGACAAGTGCATTCCAGAAAACCGCCCTGTTCCGCCTGACGTACTTTCATTCTGGTCCCCGTCAGCGACTCGACGGCATTTAAAGCACCGAACGAAACGGCGGAAACTGCCGCGCAGACAAGGTCATAACCATAAGGCCCGCTGCCGGCATGTCCGGTTAATTTAAAAGCAGTAATTTCCCGCTTACGATTGCGATCGACCGTCAGGATGATCATATTTCTCACCCTTACGCGTTGATCTTTTCAATCGTGACTTTCGTAAACGGCTGACGATGCCCCTGTTTGCGGCGGTAATGTTTTCTCTTCTTGAATTTGAAGATAATGATTTTTTTGTCACGGCCCTGTTCAACGACTTTAGCAGTGACACTGGCACCTTCCACCGTCGGAGCCCCGACTTTAATCTCCTCGCCGCCGATGAAAAGCACCTTGTCAAAAGTCACCGTATCGCCGGCTTCAGCCGCAAGCTTTTCAACAACAATCGACTTGCCTTCTTCAACCTTCAGCTGTTTTCCGCCCGTTTCAATGATTGCGTACATTCGAATGCACCTCCTTTATGATCTCAGACTCGCCAAAACAAGGCAGCCCCGAGGCTTTTAGTAAATGCCAAAAGACACCGGCCGTGCAGCAGGTTGCCGCACGTTTTTTTCTTCCTTCCGTCCTTTGGACAGGAATGCTTTTACCTTTTTTGTGCGGTTGGAGCGAGAGGCTCCCTTTCTGTCATTTTTAAACATGACAGAGGCATTTTATCACAGTTTTCCGTGTTTTGTCAACGATATTCTTCCTGTCTCTGCCGTTCGATCACGCGGTCCATTAATCCGTACCGCCGCCTCTTTCTCGTCAGTTCAACCAATCCAAGTTTTGTATAGCCGAAAATCTTTACAGTGGCCGGATCGTCACGAACCGCGGCTTTCAGATATTCCAGGACTTTCTCCCGGCTGCTGCTGTCGTTCAGATGCAGAAAATCAACGACAATCATGCCGCCTATTTCTCTGAGCCGAAGCTGTCTGGCAATCTCACGCGCGGCCGACCGGTTAATATCCAGAGCCGTGGCCTTCCATCCTTGCCGGAACGGCGCCGATCCGGAGTTCACATCGATCGCCGTCAGTGCTTCGGTGTAATCAATGATCAGCGACGCGCCGCCGTGAAGCGGGACAAGCGGACGCAGCGACGCCTCAAAAACGCCGTTTAGATTATGCCGGGCAAAGAGATTGTTCCCGTCCGGCTGATAGTTGACCGATACATGATCCGGGAGGCCGGTATCATCAAGAAGCAGATTGGTGTAGACAGTACAGGACGCCGGAAAATGATTTTCGTTTAAAATCCAGGCGATAAAGGACAGCTGCCGTCTGATTAACCCGGGGCGGTTCATCCGGCCGCCGTCTTCACTGATTTTTCTCCATCGTGCTTTAAGTTTCTGGAACTCATTATGAAGCCGGCCGACATCCATCCGTGCACCCATTGTCCGTACAATCGCACCTTCGGGAGAAACGCACCATTCCGAGGCCCGTTCCCGAAAAAGATCGCGATGTTCGCTGATTTTATGTGAAACAGCGATATAGCGGCCGAAGGGCAGATAAATAATTCCTTTGCCGATGATCTGAATCTGTTCCGTGAGCCCTGCCGTTTTCCCGGCACTCTCCTCTTTTTCAATCTGGACGATGCGGAATTCTCCGGGCTCCGGCTGACGGCGGGATACGATCTTATTGGCGGGCAGGAATCCGCTCCGCCCGTGTCCCAGGTCCATGAACCAGCCCACCTGGCGAAGCCGGTCGCCGGTTACTTTCCCCAGACAAATATCGCCCGCGCCGACCTGTCGCGAAAACGGCCGGAAATAAAAAGAGAGCACATCGTTATTTTTCAGAAAAGCGGCACGAACGCCCTTTTCTTCTTTATCAACAACAATTGTATAGCTTTCTTCACGCACAGAATCACCTTTTCTCCCGCCCTTTCAGATAATTATCGCAAAAATCGGGAGCAGGCGCAATGCATCCGGCATTCGGGCAATCATTCAGGCACGTATTCATCGATGGTCGTCCCCGCGGAAAGCCCGCTGAAATAAGCGGTGGCCAGAGCCTTTCCGTCGATCGTTTTTCGGATGTTTCCTTCAACTTTTATCCGGTGTTCGGAATTCTTGTAAAACTTCAAAAGAACGGCGGGAATCGGCATGTCCGGTTGAACCATCAGCGTCCTGACTTTTGAACACGGCCTTTTTCTGCGCGAAACAGCCAGCAGAAAACGAAGAAAACGAAAGGAAAGGATACGGCGTTCATTATAAAGAGACACTAAAATAAACAGAATAACAACCCACAAGTTCGCTGAAAACGGGAAAAAATACAAAATAATCAGGCTGAACAAAATCAGTGACACCAGCGAGAACAGAAGCACCTTTTCATACGCCGGTTTGAACGGGACATTTTTCTGCAGAAATAGATGAAGCAGCCTGCCGCCGTCCAGGGGCCAGATCGGCAGCATGTTGAAAAACAGCAGAGCGTTGTTCTGATCGATAAACAATTGATGCATGGTTCCGTTCCAGAACGGCAGCGCGGACAGGACCGGAGAAAGGAGAGGCAGCCAAACATGCTGAAGCGGCCCGGCCAGGACAACCAGGCACTCCTGTTTAAAAGAATGCTCCTCCTCTTCATCAATTTTGGCTACGCCGCCAAAGGGCAGCAGTTCGATCGAGGTGAGATGCCAGCCGAAGTAAAGAGCTGCAGCAGCATGTCCGCACTCATGAATCAGAACAAGGGTAAAAGCGATCGCCGTTTCCCAAAAGCGGCCCGTCACAATTCCTGCCGCAATGACCAGCCAAAACAACGGGTGAATTCTGATTTTCTTTGAAATCAGAAAATTAATCAAAAGACATCACCTGGATAGGATCGATAAACTTCTGTCCTTTCTTCAGAGCAAAATAAAACGTTCCCCGCTTGCCGCTGCCGCCTGTCGTTCCTATTTTCTGACCCTGTTTGACAAAATCATAAACCTTGACATTAGCCTGATTCAGCTCCCCGTACCATGATTCGTCACTGTTCTGATGCTGTATAATAACCGTCTTGCCTATTTTGCTTTTCTGGCCGACGAACACGACCAATCCGTCCTTAGCGGCTTCGACGGTCGAATTCGGCGACGTCGAAACCGTAATCCCGTTTGTCTGTTTATTAAAATGATCCTGCAGCTGGCCGGTCACCGGTTCGGCAAAAGCGCCGTTCTTACTATTGGAAGAAGATCCGGAAGCTGTCTGATTCCCTTTATTTCCGTTTAATAAATCGGGAAGAAAACTGATGGGCTGCCCCAGATTTTTTTCATACCAATCGGAGACGGCAGTGAACTGAAATTCCTGAGTCAGCGCCGTTACAATAGATTGTTTGGCGGGAAGCAGACGTGCGTTCTTATTCTGTTCAATCCAATAGACCGATGAGAAAAGGAGAGCGGAGATCAGGCTCTGGATCAGCAGACGACGGGCAAGTGACACGGACCGGCGCCGATCTTTTCCGGTGCCCGGCGACGGACCGTACCGGTCGTAAGGGCTGCCGAGATCGCGTACCGGCGGCAGTCCGGACGGACGTATCGTCTGAAGGGTTCTCCTGCTTCGTTCCCGATGCCTTCTTCGATATTCATCGTAACCATTCATTTCCTTCTTCCTTCCCGCTTGTCCTTTTTTAAACATTTTATGCGGCTCCGGAAGAATTATGATCGTTCAGAAATAACCGCGGCAGAATCCGTTCTTCGAACCCGTCCGATTCTCAGTTTTCTAATGACGGATGCATGAAAAAACCGCTGCCGTTTTCGGAAAAGATCTTCCCATGGCAGCGGTTTCGCTACATTCGCTGATTATCCCCGTTTATCTCATACCGAGCAAACTTTTGAACTTATGAAGAAACCCGCTTTTTTCTTCAATGACCATTAAAGGAACGGTTTCGCCGAGAATGCGCCGCCCGATGTTGCGGTAGGCCTGCGCCGCCTTTGAAGAAGGGTCGAGGGCAATCGGTTCCCCTTTGTTTGCCGAAGAAATCACATTCTCATCATCCACAACAATGCCGAGCAGATCAATAGCCAGAATATTCATGATTTCGTCAATATCAAGCATTCCTCCGCTTCTAATCATGTGCTGACGGATGCGATTTATAATTAAGCGCGGGGGGGTGATTCCTTTTTCCTGTTCCAGCAGGCCGATGATTCGATCCGCATCACGGACCGACGATATTTCGGGAGTCGTAACTACAATCGCATGATCCGCACCGGCCACTGCATTCTGAAAGCCGCGTTCGATGCCGGCCGGGCAGTCGATGATCACGTAGTCAAAGTCCGCTTTCAATTCATCGACCATCTTTTTCATTTCCGAAGGCTTTACAGAATTTTTATCTGTTGTCTGCGCAGCCGGAAGCAGATCAAGGCAGTCAAAACGCTTGTCTTTTACGAGCGCCTGATTTAATTTGCACCGCCCGTAAGCCACATCGACAAGATCGTAGATGATACGGTTCTCAAGTCCCATAACGACATCTAAATTACGCAGACCGATATCTGTATCCACAAGGCACACCTTTTTGCCCTGCAGCGCCAGAACCGTCCCGATATTTGCAGATGTTGTTGTCTTGCCGACACCGCCCTTGCCCGAAGTTATAACGATTGCTTCCCCCATAGTTAACACCTCTCTACTTTATAAAGATTTAAGGTTTCGTAAGCAATAAAGACAAATGCCTTTTTTTCAAAACAGTGTGGAGACGGTCGATCACGATCTTGTCGACAGACGAATCAAGATAAGCGCACTCCAGCACGTGGTCGTTTTTCATTTCATTAGCGGGCTCTTCCTCGGTTCTGCTGATGACCCGCCCGATTTTCAACTGTGTCGGCTGCATGATCGAAGCCGCGATCACCGCATTCCGCTCATTTCCCTGCGTTCCTGCAACGGCGATTCCTCGAAGTGCCCCGAGCACAAAAATATTGCCGGTCGCCGAAACAACGCCTCCCGGGTTCACATCGCCGATCAGCAGCAAATCGCCCTCTACCGAGAGAACCTGACCTGACCGGATCATTCTCGCCACAGAAACAATTTTTTCTTTCGACTTTTCCGCTTCAAATTCTTCACGTGTCAGCACATTGGACTGAATATCATCAACTTTCAGGTGATCAAACGAGCGGATGATCGCCGTCAGTTCCGAACGCTGGGATTCGCTGATGTAGCGGTTTCCGACCTGGACCTTGACCGAAGTCACGGGGCCTTCCCTGTAAAGATGCTGATTAACCGACAATTTTTCTTTTAATTCCTGAAGCAGCGCTTCATAGGCGCAGGCATCGTCCATGACCAGTACAAGCCCGTCTTTTCTTCCTTTCATCGTGACAAGAGACTGTCTGACTGACATCGGGATTTTTCACCTCGATATGATTGAATTCAATAAGAAGTACAGGAAATCCTTCTTTTAACCATTCCGCTTCAGATGAAAGCGGAGAGCCGGCATTCTATTTATTTTCCAGCTTGGTCATGCCTTGCAGAAAATGATGGAACGGATAATAGATTACTAACGCGAAAGCAGCATTGAGCAGGAACGTCGCCGGAAGGCGCCACCGAAGAAAATCGAGCGGCGGCTGAGCAGTCAGCCCGATCGCCAAATAGATCAGATACACCTCGGCCTGAAGCAGGCAGACGCCGAGTCCCGCCAGCAGCACAACAGTCATCGTATTCAGATTCAGCCAGCGGGCGGCGGAAGAAACCAAATAGACGGCCAGTGTCATGCTGAATGCATAGACCCCGATCACCGATGTATAGACGAGATCGGTCAGTAAGCCGAAGAAAACGGCATATCGCATCGCCAGACTGCTTCCGGCAAAAAAAGAAATCATAAGCAGAGCAACAAACAAAAAATCAGGAACAATCTGAACAGACTTCCAGATTGTCCCGATTGGAAGGCGGGTCAGAATCGTTCCCTGAATAAGAAAAAGCAGAAATAAAATAATAAAAAGTTTCAGCTGTTTCAATTAAGTGTCCCTCCAGAACCAGGCGTTTTCGCCTTTCGCTCAATAATGACGACAGAAGTCAGGTCATTGAGATTTGCAGAAGGTTTCACCTCGGCAGCTTTTGTCAGGCCGTATTGATCCGTCGAAACAGAAGTCACGGTGCCGATCAATAAACCGGCGGGATACATGTCACTAAGTCCGGATGTGGTGACAATCTGGCCTTTTTTTATGTTTGAACTGAGTGGGATTTTCTGAAACAAAAGCCGCCCCTTCGTCGCGTCGAATCCTTCAATCATTCCGTAAATTTTTGTATTCTGAATGATTGCGGAAATTTGATTGACATTCTGATTATCGGAAATAAGGGAAATTTCGCTGGTAAAATTCCCTGTCCGGGAGACCGTGCCGATCAGTCCGCCGGGAGCGACCACCGGCATTCCGGTACGGATTCCGTCAATCCGGCCTTTATCTACCGTCACAATCTGATTCCATTGATCGTAGGAACGTCCGATCACAAGAGCTGTATGCTTTGTATAATCGAAAAGATCGGCACTGTTTTCTATTTTCATCAGTTTCTTCAAGTCATTGTATCTCTGGGTAATATCCCTGTTCTCCTGTTCGACCCGCGCATAGTCGGCCAGGTCCGCCTTCAGTTTCTGATTCTCTTTATACGCATTGCTGATATCACCGACATTCTGAAAGAAACCCGCTGCATATTGAGCGGGCACATTCATCACATATTGAAACCATCCTACCGTGTCCTGCACAAATTGTTCCGGCCATGACGATTTGGTTCCCTGCCTGAACGAGTAACTGATCAGCACAATCAAAACGACAAGGCTTGCAAGAAGAACAATCAGTTTTTTGTTTGAAAAAAATGAAGGCATGAATACACCTGCTCAGTCGTTACATTGATTTTCAGAGTTATTTTCTGCTTGAGGATGCGGTTATCCTCGATTTTGAACGAAAAAGATGCAGATTTTCCAAGGAACGGCCGGTACCGATGGCTACGCAGTCCAGAGGGTTCTCCGCAACCACCACCGGCATCTTGGTCTCGTCGCTCAGCACATGATCGAGATTGTTCAGGAGCGCACCGCCGCCCGTCAGTACAATGCCTCTGTCCATGATATCCGCCGCAAGTTCCGGAGGCGTTTTTTCAAGTGTCACTTTCACAGCCTCAATAATCTGATTTACTGTATCCTTCAGCGCCGAGGCAACCTCTTTCCCCGTGACTTCAATGGTTTTCGGCAGTCCTGTTAAAAGATCGCGCCCGCGTATTTCCATCGAAGTGCTTTCGATCTCATCGGAATGGCCGGCCGAGCCGATCTGAATTTTTAAATTTTCCGACGTCCGTTCACCGATCATCAGATTGTACGTCTTCTTAATGTATTGAATAATCGCTTCGTCCATATCGTCTCCGGCAACCCGGATCGACTGGCTGGTGACGATGCCGCCCAGTGAAATGATTGCGACTTCCGTCGTTCCGCCGCCGATATCGACCACCATACTGCCGGTCGGTTCCCAGACCGGGAGATCCGCACCTACTGCGGCGGCAAAGGGTTCCTCAATCGTATACGCTTCTCTTGCGCCTGCCTGTTTGGTGGCATCTTCCACCGCCCGCTTCTCCACAGCCGTAATTCCCGACGGTACACAGACCATCACATTCGGCCTGCGCGAAAACATCGAGCGCTGTTTCTGCGCCTCATTGATAAAGTATTTCATCATGGTTGCCGTCGTATCGAAATCGGCGATGACGCCGTCTTTCATCGGACGGACGGCGACTATATTGCCGGGTGTTCTGCCGATCATATTTTTAGCGGGGCTGCCGACAGCCTCGATAACTCCCGTATCTGTATGCAATGCTACAACGGACGGCTCTCTGACAACGACACCCTTTCCTTTAACGTAAACCAGCGTGTTCGCTGTTCCGAGGTCTATCCCCATATCCTTTGAAAATCCGCCAAACATCTATGTAATCTCCCTTCAACTTGCGAAACTCATAACATTAATTATATATTAGTTATTCTTAAAAACATAGAGCTACATCATACCTTTTTGCTTAAGGCTGACAAATTTTCGATCTCCGATCACGATGTGATCAAGCACGTCAACGCCTAATATTCTCCCGCATGAAACCAGCCTCTTTGTAACCTCAATATCTTCCCGGCTCGGCGACGGATCGCCGCTCGGATGATTGTGAAAGCAAATGATCGCTGCCGCCGAACGCCTGACCGCTTCTTTGAACACCTCGCGGGGATGGACAATCGACGAGTTAAGGCTGCCGATGAAGATCGTTGTTTTATGAAGGACCTGGTTTTTGGTGTTCAGAAAAAGGGCGATGAAATGCTCCTGTTTCAGCACCCGCATTTCTTCCATAACAAAATTGGCCCCGTCTTCAGGGGAACGAACGGTATAGTGCGCTTCGGTGCGCAGCCGGGCCATACGCCTGCCCACTTCAAAACTGGCGAGCAGCTGAACCGCTTTGGCCGTCCCGATGCCCCGGACCTTTCTCAGTTCTTCAACGCTGGCGTCCCTCAGAAGATCCAGCCCTTCGAAATGGCTGATGAGCCGTTCCGAAAGCCGGAGCACCGACTCGTTTTTGGTCCCCGATCGGAGGATAATGGCCAGCAGTTCCCGGTTCGACAGCGAATTTGCTCCCTCGCGGATCAGCCGTTCTCTCGGCCGCTCCTCATTCGGTACATCTTTCATCATCACGTGTTCACTCATCGATCGATTCTCCCTCCGCCAGGCAGATTGCCTCCTTCCCCGGCAATCCGTGCCGCTGCTGTTTGGTTCTAACATACCTCTTCCGGCAGATTCCTGCAGAGAGAAAAATATGGAAAAAGATCATTTCTATCGCTGTCTTTATCTATTTTCGACGGGATTTTCTCATTTATGACAATATAATTCAAAAACATGTCTTATTACTTATTTCCAGTTCGGATCATTCTTTTCCGATCAGATCGCGATATGACATAATTGCCTCGAGAAGAGACTGCTGGTAGCTGTTAAAAGTCGCGCCCGTTCCCTTTGCCCGCATCGCACGCGCCCTGCTCGCAGCCGTATTAACGCTCTTCTGAAAATTAACGGCCGTTTGCCTGTTGCTGCCGCTTAAGGCACCGGCGGCCGGCAGTTTCCAATCTTTAAGAAGCCTGTCCATTTGGGCAACTGCTTGACTGGAAGGGAAAAACCGATTGCCGGCGGCTTCTTCCGAGATCTGAAGCAGCTCCTGTACCAGAGCCCTGCCGCGAGCGGCAAAAGAAGCCGTGCGGCTGTCCTTTAAGACTGCCGGATTCGCTGATGCACTGAACTGAACGTTTTTCTGGTATACCGGTATCCCCTGATTTTTAAAATATCCGGCTAATTTTGCGGCCCCGGAAGCCGTCGAAGCGGCACTTATGAAAATATCCGCATTGCCCTGGTTAAAAGTGACGGCTGCTACGCCTTCATTTCTGAGCCGCGACGCAGCCTGTCCGGCGGCCGTCTGCGTTGTATAGACGCCTGTCTGAACTACGTAGACGGAAAGGGCGAGGCTCCGCTGTGTAAGGGGAGAAGAAAGCGATGACCCCGCAGTCGATGAACGAACGGTCCCGGACGTCCAGGCTGCCTGTTCCGGCCGGTTCTGCCCGGTAAAAACAAGCAGCATTGACAGGCCGATTGACAGGCCGACAATAACGGCCGCCGCCGCCGGAAGCCAGAAGTATCTGACCGTATAAAGCGTTCCGCGGATCGCTCTTCGGCCCGGAAGCCAATTTGTTTTCCTCCGGCCGAACATGCGCCCGATATGAAAGTAAGGTTCAGTCCGATTTGCCTTATGATGCTTATATATGCTGTCGTCTCTATCGGCAGTATCCGGATTCTTTGGAAAGGCACGGCTCCAGTCCAAATCTTTTTCTTTATCCGCAGCCGTTTCCCGCTTTGCCCATTCTTCAAGCGTATGCTTTTCTCCATTGAACCGAATGATTACCTGCGGCGACTTTTTTTTCTGATCGTCCAAATCCATTTCTCCTTTCGTCGAGACGGAAAACAGGATTTCTTCCGATAAAGGATAGCATAGAGCAGACAAAAAAGGACGAGACCTATGTCGTCTCGCTTCCTTTTTTTTTCGCTGTTATTTTACAGAATACGCTCATTCATCCTGTACATCCAGTCTGATCAAATGCTCCTGAATTTTGACAATTCCTTAGATGATCGTCGCGATTATTCGCAAATGAACGGCCGCTGCCGGTTTTAAAAAACGGATTAAGTTCCGATGATTACACGTATTGTCCTAAAAATGTTAATTGATGCCGGCACGTTGCTGACGGATGGAGCCTTTTACCGATGATTGCCCGGCTGCACGGCCCGTAAACAGAGGGAGGCCGGCTTTTTCGTTCGCTATTTCGCGGGAAATAGCTTCCGGGTGCAGAGAAGATTGTAAAACAAAGTCGATGGCCGTCGAACAAAAAAGCGCCACAATTTTCACTGCTTTCTTCGATCCAGTTAAGATCCGGCATCAGCCAATACAAACGCTATACTATACAGATAACGGATCCGCTCGGTACGTCCGGTGGAAGGATTCAAAAATGAATGATGGGTATGGGTAAATGATGGGTAGCAGAGAAATGATTCGAATGTATCATCGCGTTATAACTAAATCAAAGACCTTAATATTACTATGAAACGGCCCGTTAAACAAAGCGGGCGACGCGGTTTTTCCCCTTGCGCTTAGCGCCGGCATACATCGCATGATCGGCATTGTTAATCAGTTCCGTCGGATCTTCGGCATCCAGGGGTGCGGTCGACGTCCCCAGACTGATCGTAATTCTGATCTGCTTGTAACGGCGTTCATTCTCAATATAGATCATGAAGGGTTCGGAGGCGACCGCCTGCCGGATCGATTCCGCCATCGCAAAGCAGAGATTCTGATCCATTTCCGGCAAAATAACCGTAAATTCCTCCCCTCCATAACGGGCAATGATCCCTTTGTTCCCAACCGTCCTGCGAAGCCTGTCGGCAACGCCGATCAGTACGGCGTTGCCGTTTTGATGACCGAATGTATCGTTCACCGCCTTAAAATTATCAATGTCCATCATGATAATGGAAAAAACCGCCGATGCAGGATCACTGAAAATACGCGTCAGCGCCTTCATCAGATATCTGTAGTTGTAAAGATCGGTCAGGGGGCACCTTTCGCTTTCTTTTTTCCGTATTTCAAAGTTACGGGCGTTTTCAAGTGCAATGGCGAGAAAGTCACCGATAATCTCTATACCGATGCGATTGGTCTTAGTGTAGGCTTTGTTCATGTCGGAAGCAAGGGTCAGGACACCGATGACCTGGTCGTGATATATCATCGGCACAGAAAGAAAAGACCGGGCGTTCCCTGCCGAAAGAGCCTGCAGAAAAGGATAGCTGCTTTTATTCTTCAGACCCATGACCGGTTTGCCTTCACGATATACATGAAGGCTGACATCGGCCTCCTTCTGAAACGGTATAAAATTTCCGCCGTCATCCCGCCGGTAAAGACGGACGATTTTCGGTTTATCAGGCTGCGCGTAACTGACAATGTACAAATAATCGGCCGGGATCATTTCAGGGACCCGATCAAAAAACAAATCAAGGACGTTTTCAGCTGAAAGCTCTCCCGTCAGCTTCTGCCCAAGATGGTTCACCTTTTGTAAAAAGCGGACCAGTTCCTGACTGCTGCTGATACTCCGGATGACCATCGACAAAGCGACCATCGGGATTGCAATAATAAACATCCCGGGCAGGCCTCTGATTGAATACATGTAGTAAAAAGCAATTCCGAGTGGCATCATCAAAAAAGTCGCGGCGATTTCCCAGACGCTGTCTCTTTCGATGACTTTTACTTTTCTCGTTCCGGGGAGAAACCAACTGCGATAAGAATATAAAAAAATCTCATTCACCACATAGGAAGCCAGATAATAACCAAAAACCGGGATAAGATTTACGGTGAGCAGACTGCTTCCTATTTCTTCTGTTCTTCCTCCAAGCCCGTAATAAGTGAGGGCAGCAGAGACGGAGACCGCAAGGAACATCAGAGAATTCAGAGGAATGCGATATATTTCGTTTCTGCCGATCCGTTGGGACAGCAAATAAACAAGGATGCCGAATTGTGTCATTAAGGCCTCGACAAACAGTCCGAAAATGAGGAACGCAGCAAGACCGATTCCCTGAAGAACAATAATATCCGTTCCTTTCACCTTGAAACTGAAAAGAGCGGTGATCATGAAAACAAGACCCACAGTGAGAATCGAGGAAACGGAATCGTTTTTCGGCGGATTAGCCACGTATATAAGCGGAAAAGAAACAGAAACCGTGACGAACCAGATCAGTCCTATCGCTCGTTCTCTTATTTTATTCAATCGCACTTCCCCCTTTTTTTGTCAAGATGTGCGATTCATTCCGATCAAACTCATACTTTTTGACTAAGTGTATTGTAACAAAATAATATAAATAATGGAAGGTTTTTCGAAACATCTGATTTTTCTTACTAAAAAAGGAGCCTTACAACCCGGACTAACAGGTTGCAAGGCTTTTCTTACTAAAAAACATTTGTATTCTCTTTATTCAGCGAATATACATTTTAAAAAGATAATTGAGGCGGCGTGCGCTCTGCCGGCAGCATCTGATTCGGCTCAACGGCACGTAACGGCCGTTAAACTCTGCATAACGACCGAAAATCCAGGCGCTCCGACCGTTAAAATAGAGACACGACCGTTAAACTGCTCCCAATGACCGTTAAATCGGCCAAAATGATCGATAAACTGCCTCTTATGGTCGATAAACTCTGTATAACGACCGAAAATCCGGGCGCTCCGACCGTTAAAATGGACACGACCGTTAAACTGCTCCTTGCAACCGTTAAATCGGCCAAAATGATCGATAAACTGCCTCTCATGGTCGATAAACTCTGCATAACGATCGAAAATTCGGGCGCTCCGACCGTTAAAATAGACACGACCGTTAAACTGCTCCTTGCAATCGTTAAATCGGCCAAATGGAGGCTCCTTCCGGCCAGATTTGCGGGTCTTCCGGCCAAATGAGCTCTTCTTCCGGCCGGATCAGCAAGTCTATCGGCCAAATGGGCTCTCCTTCCGGCCGGATCAGCGGGTCTTCCGGCCAAATAGGCCCTCCTTCCGGCCGGATTCACGGGTCTATCGGCCAAATGGGCTCTTCTTCCGGCCGGATCAGCAAGTCTATCGGCCAAATGGGCTCTCCTTCCGGCCGGATCAGCGGGTCTTCCGGC
>NZ_JAUUBW010000027.1:0-54041 GCF_036598985.1 Sporolactobacillus sp. KGMB 08714 | reverse complement strand
ATTGATTGAAGGGTGGGCCCCTTCTCAATTGCGCTTGGCTTTTGTTCAGTTTTCAAGGAACATTCGCTTCGTCGCTTCTATGGGCGACTTATCTATTTTATCAACAAAAATCATTGATGTCAATAAAAATTTTACTGAAACATCTCGATTGATAACGATAAAAAAGATATAACTAACTGCCGCATCAAAACGACCTTTTCAATTATAAATAGATTGTCGAAAAAAGTCAACGGCCTTTTTTATTTGAAAAGCGATTTCTCAACAATATAAAAATACTACCAACATTCCCCTTCTTTGTCAATGAAACATGAAATAACGACACTGTTAATTTAACAGACGCCGAATTCTTTGTCATAGTATGGAAAATCTGCCCCTGTTCTTTATGTTCACCAGAGCCGGCCTGCCTAAAGGGACTTCTCCCTTTCGTCCGGCCGGCTCGACCTTTGTTAAGGCAGATCGGCGCATCGATCCGGCCCAATACATTCGTCGCTTTTTCATTGCTTTCCCGGGGAGCTGCTTGAAATAAAAAATCCACCTTTCTCCAAAAACTGCAGTTTGGGGATAGGTGAACTGCCGGTCATTCAAAAGAGGCCGGTATCGCCGGTTAATTGTCCTCTCTTGTCCGCATCTGTGGAAAAAGGAGAACATCGCGAATAGAAGCTGAATCGGTCAGAAGCATAATCAGACGATCAACGCCGATGCCCAGTCCTCCGGTCGGCGGCATGCCGTACTCCATGGCTTCCAGAAAATCTTCGTCAATCACCTGAGCCTCATCGTTTCCTGCTTCTCTTTCTTTCATTTGTTCCACAAAGCGTTCGCGCTGATCGATCGGATCATTGAGTTCACTGAATGCGTTGGCGTATTCTCTGCCGACAATGAACAGCTCGAAACGGTCGCTGAAGCGCGGATCTTTGGGATCCTTTTTTGCAAGCGGAGAGATAACAATCGGATGTCCATATACAAAAACCGGCCCAATCAGCGTCTCTTCAACCTTTTGTTCAAAAAATTCATTGACCACATGTCCATAAGTCATATCGCCCTTTACTTCTACCCCGTTTTCGGCGGCCAGCTTTCGTGCGTCTTCATCGGACATTTGCGGCCAGAAATCGACTCCCGTGGCTTCTTTAATGGCGTCAACCATGTGCACGCGTTTCCACTGCGGTTTCAGATCCACCTGAACATCGCCGTACGTGATTTTTGTCGTTCCCAGCACATGTTCGGCAACGCCGGAAATCAGATTTTCGGTCAGCTGCATGATATCGCGCAGATCATCATACGCCGCGTAGAGTTCGAGCATCGTAAATTCGGGATTATGTTTCGTGTCAATGCCCTCATTCCGGTAGACACGGCCGATTTCATAGACCTTATCGAAACCCCCGATAATCAGCCGTTTCAGGTGCAGTTCAATGGCTATTCGCATATAAAGATCCATATTCAACGCATTGTGGTGGGTAATAAACGGCCGTGCGGCCGCGCCCCCGGGAATGGAATGCATCGTCGGCGTCTCCACTTCAAGGTAATCCAGATGATCCAGATAATCGCGAATCGCCTTGATAATCCTGCTGCGCAAAACAAATGTTTTTTTGACTTCAGGGTTCATGATCAAGTCAAGATAGCGTTGCCGATAGCGCTGTTCAACATCCTTCAGCCCGTGAAACTTATCAGGAAGAGGCCGCATCGCTTTCGATAAAACAGCGAATTTCGTAACTTTTATAGAAAGTTCGCCGACATGTGTCTTAAATACCGTACCTTCCACGCCGACGAAATCACCGATATCGATGTGTTTGAAGATTTCATACTGATCATCTCCGACGCTGTCCTTGCGCACATAAAGCTGGATTCTTCCGCTGAAATCCTGCATATCGGCAAAACCTGCTTTGCCTTTTCGCCGTTTGGCCATCAGACGGCCGGCCATCGTAACGGAAACAGCCTTCGCTTCCAGTTCTTCCGCCGCCATTGAACCGTACAAGGTACGTATCTTTTTCGTATCATGCGAGCGATCAAAATGACCGCCAAACGGATTTATGCCCTTTTCAATCAAAATTCTCAGCTTCTCATGCCTTGCCTGAAGCTGATCGGTCAGATCTACTTCCTGACTCATTTTCTTCCAACCTCCAGTCATTATCGTGTCACGCCAATGCTTGTCCGCATGCGGAAGATCATCTGTAAATACAAAGAAAACTGCCAGCAATACCACCGGCAGTCTGATATCTATCCGAATTATAGAGAATTTAAGAAATACTGTCAACCATACACGACTGCATCAGCCGCTTCCTCCGCTTTGCGGGCAAACGCGTGCAGCAGCAAACGAAGTTCATCCGCAGTTTCGCAGAGATTGATTTTCTTTCTGACGTCATTCCCGCCGCGCAGCCCTTTAACGTACCAGGCCGCATGTTTTCTCATTTCCAGAACCGCAATATGTTCCCCTTTCAACTTGATCAGCTGGTCCAGATGAAGCAGGCAGACGTCGATCTTCTCTTTTGCCGTCGGCTCGTCAGGCAATTCGCCGTCTTCCAGATATTTCACCGTTCGGTACAGCATCCACGGATTCCCGAGCGCCCCGCGGCCGATCATGACCCCGTCCGCCCCCGTCGTCTCCAGCATGCGCCGCGCATCCTGGGGCGTCCGCACATCACCGTTGCCGATAACCGGGATACTGACAGATTCTTTGACCTGCCGAATGATCTCCCAATCGGCGCTGCCCTCGTACATCTGGACCCGCGTTCGGCCGTGCAGCGCTACAGCCTGTCCGCCGGCACGTTCAACGGCCTGCGCATTCCGGACTGCATAGATGTGATCGTCGTCCCATCCTTTGCGCATCTTCACGGTCACCGGTTTATTGACCGCATCGACAACGGCGGATACCATTTCATATATTTTATCCGGATCCAGCAGCCACTTGGAACCGGCATCGCATTTAGTAACTTTGGGCACAGGGCAGCCCATGTTAATGTCGATGATGTCCGCATTTGTCTGCTGATCCACATACTTTGCCGCCTGAACAAGCGTTTCTTTCGATCCTCCGAAAATCTGCAGACTAAGCGGCCTCTCCCGGTCGTCAACATAGAGCATATCCAGCGTTTTTTTATTGTGATGGATAATCCCGCGGTCGGCGACCATTTCCGCACAGACCAGTCCCGCACCGAAACGCTTGGCAATCAGCCGGAAAGCCGAATTGCAGACCCCGGCCATCGGTGCCAGAACAACCTGGTTTTTCAACGTGATCGGTCCTATTTTCAGCATCCCGTCACCTCTCCTTTTCTTGAATCTTTTATAATCTTTTCATTTCATCAACAGATATATCCAGCTGGCCGCAGACCCGCTCAATAAACTCCGCCGTCGGTTTACGGCTGTCTCTCTCAACCTCTCCCAACAGGGATAAAGATATTCCCAGTTCCTTAGCCAGTTGAACCTGTGTGTACCCCTTTAATTTACGAAAAGCCCGAATTCTCCTTCCCCATTGTTCGCTTTCCATAACCGCACGCCCCCTTTTTGATCGAGATTCTGCCACAGGTCGGTCACTGAGCGGTTGACTCCCGGCACAACCAGATGCGGAGCAATCTCAAACAGCGGTCGGAGGACAAAGGCGCGGCGCGCAATTTCCGGGTGAGGCACGGACAGCTTTTCCATGTCAATCGCGTCCTGATTATAAAGCAGAATATCAAGGTCGATCGTTCTCGGTCCCCAGTGGATCTCCCGCTTCCTCTGAAGTTCCGCTTCAATCTGCTGAATCTCCATAAGCAGCGCCATGGGAGGCAACAATGTTTCAACCAGGACCGCCATATTTAAAAAATCGTCCTGCTGTACGGGGCCGTACGGATCCGTTTCATAAATGGATGAACAGCGGACCACGGTTATGTTTGCTGCTGCATCCATTTTTTCCAGCGCCCGCTTTAGAAAAAGCGCCCGGTCGCCGACATTTGATCCGAGCCCGATATAAACGGAGGATCGGCGTCTTTCGATCTCGACGGACACCGAATCATAGTGCCCGGCAATCGGCGGATCCGGCTTGACAACCCTTACATGGCAAACCTCCGCTCGCGGGAAAGCGTTCAGCAAAACCTTTGCGACCTTTTCCGCCACGGCCTCAATAAGCTTAAAACTGGGCCCCTCCACAACGTCCCTGACGAGTCCGTAGATTTTCGCATAATTAATCGTCTGGCTCAGACTGTCGCTTGTTCCGGCACCGTAAAGATCAACAGACAGCCAGACGTCTACAAAAAAACGCTGGCCGATTTTCTTTTCTTCCGGCAATGCGCCGTGATAACCATAAAAGCGCATCCCGGTCACGGCGATTTTATCAACCACGATGACCCCCCCGCAGCATGGTGTCCATCATTTTCGCCATGCGCACCATGGGCAGCACGTCGTGGATACGCATAATCTGGCAGCCTTTGGCAATGCCAAGGCAAACCGTCGCTCCCGTTCCTTCCACGCGATGGTCAACCGTGACATTCAGGGTTTTGCCGATAAAGCCCTTTCTCGAAGTACCCAGTAAAATCGGATAGCCGAGTTCATGAAAATCCTCCAAGTGGTTCATAACAATCAGATTCTGTTCATAATCTTTGGCGAATCCGATTCCCGGATCGAGAATGATCTTTTCCGGTGCAACTCCCGCATCGAGCGCCAGGCGAATACTGACGTGCAGATCTTCTTTCATATCTTCTATAATATTGTCATACTGAGTATTGTGACGATTGTGCATGAGAACAATCGGAGCCCCGTATTCGGCCGCCACCCTTGCCATATCCGGATCGGCCTTGGCACCCCAGACATCATTGATAATATCCGCACCCGCGTCAAGCGCCCGGCGTGCGGTCTCCGCCTTGTAAGTATCGATTGATATCGGAATATCCGTGCGCATTCGAATGGCCCGAATCATCGGAACCACGCGTCCGGCTTCTTCTTCAACAGATATCGGCGTATAACCGGGCCGCGTTGACTCGCCGCCGACATCGACAATATCTGCTCCGTCGCGTTCCATTTCCGCGACATGCTCCACGGCTCTGCCGATCCGATTAAACCTGCCTCCGTCTGAAAATGAGTCCGGTGTAACATTTAAAATTCCCATAATGACTGTTTTTTCACGATAATCCAGAACTTTGTCTCTTACTTTAAGCAGATGGTAGGGTGAAACACGCAACGTATCAACAGACAACCCGATACCCCCCTGAAAAGATCGACTTTTGAATCTATTATTTAACATAAACATAAATAAGTATAGCACAGATGCCCCTTACCTTCTGAAACGGGCAGTCAAGACCCGGCTTAATGGCCGATCCGGATACGTTTCACAGAACGTTCAGCTCCGGCCGCATCTAAAAAAAGAGGACCCGGTTGCCCGTGATCCTCCCGCTTTTTTAATTGTGTCCTGACACCGTACGGAAAACCTTCCGTCTCCGCTCAGTCTTCGGTCTGATAAAGAGATGTGCTGAGATATCTTTCCCCGTTATCCGGAACGATGACAACGACTTTCTTTCCCTTGCCCAGCTCCTTGGCCACCTGAACGCCGGCGTAAATTGCCGCACCGCCGGATATACCGGCGAGAACGCCTTCTTTTTTGCCGACAAGGCGGGCATATTCAAAAGCCTGTTCATTGGTGACGTCGATCACTTCATCGTAAATCTCAGTATCCAGAGTGTCGGGGATAAATCCGGTCCCGATACCCTGAATCTTATGCGGACCGCCCTTGCCGCCGTTAAGTACCGGAGAGTCCTTCGGCTCGACAGCCACAACTTTGATATTTTCGAACCGTTCTTTCAGCGCTTTTCCGCTGCCGCTCAGCGTTCCGCCTGTACCGACCCCGGCAACGAAGGCATCAAGCGAGTCAAAAGCATCAGCGATTTCCTTGCCCGTCGTCAAATAGTGAATCTGCGGATTGGCAGGATTCTTAAATTGCTGAGGAAGAAAATAGCCCTTCTCTTTGGCCAGTTCCTGGGCTTTCGCAATGGAACCCTTGATAGCCTGAGAGCCCGGAGTCAGGATCACTTCCGCACCGTAGGCTTTGAATAATTTGCGCCGTTCAATACTCATCGTTTCCGGCATGACGAGAATGGCTTTATAGCCCTTGACGGCCGCAACAAGCGCCAGCCCGATACCCGTATTTCCGCTTGTCGGTTCAATAATCGTGTCATTCGGCTTCAGCTTGCCTTCCTTTTCAGCTGTTTCGATCATCGCCAGAGCGATTCGGTCCTTCACACTGCTTCCCGGATTAAAGTATTCCAGTTTGGCGTAAAGTTCCGCATCGTCCTCCCCCGTCAGATGATTCAGCCGGACAACCGGCGTTTTTCCAATCAATTCGGTCACTGAGTTTGCAACTGTCATGACTTGTCTCCCCTTTGTTTGTAAAATCGGAGTCAGCATCTCTGTTTTTGATTCCATAGTAACAACGTTCTATTCCTACGTCAATTTTTCCGGCCGGCCGCCGACCCGCGGCGTTCTGTTTCATCTAGTGATGATTAGTAAAACGGAGGTTGTCGGCATTTATTTATCGATAAGCATCGCTTTCAATTCATCCTCAGTGAAATGGTACACCGTCTCGCAAAAGTGACAGACAGCATCCGCTCCGTGATCCTCTTCAATCATCGATCGGACCTGCGCACGGCCGAGGCCGGCAAGCGTACGGCCGAATTTCTCCTTTGAACAGGTGCAGTGAAAATGTACCGGTACTTTCTCAAGCACCCGATAATCAGCGTCCGGGAACAGATCGGCAAGCAGATCGGCCGGCGTGCGGCCGGCATCAATTAATCGCGAGATCGGCGGAATCTCCTTGATCCGCTGCTCGATTTTTTCGATGACGGCGTTTTCCGTATCCGGAAGCACCTGAATCAGGAAACCGCCCGACGCTTTGACCGTATGATCGGGATTGACCAGCACGCCGACGCCGACGGCAGAAGGAATCTGTTCGGAGCGGGCAAAGTAATACGTGAAATCATCACCGATTTCACCGGAGACCAGCGGAACACGGCCCGTAAAATTGTCTCTCAGTCCCAGATCCCTGACCACGCTCAGAAAGCCGTCCGAGCCGACGGCGCGCGCAACATCCAGTTTTCCGTATTCATTCAGGTCGAAGTGCACCTCGGGATTGGTCACATAGCCGCGAACGTTACCCTTTGTGTCCGCATCGGCGACGATCGCGCCGATCGGGCCGCCGCCCTGAATCGTGACCGTGATTTTTTCATCCTCCTTCATCTGTGCGCCCATCATCATCGTCGCCGTCATTGTCCGGCCCAGTGCCGCCGAAGCGGTCGGCCACGTCTGATGGCGGCGCTGAGCCTCACGGATTGTTTCGGTGGTCACCGTCGTCATCACTCTGAGACGATCACGGCAGGCCAGCGCTTTGATTAAATAATCGCTCACCGTTATGCCCCTCCTCCTTTATTCCCGCACATTGCGACGATAAATCAGATAGAGTCCCTTCAACGTTAAAAGGGGATCGACGTGATCGATCACATCTGTTTCATTTGAAATCAGAGAACAGAGCCCTCCGGTCGCGACAACAATGGGCGTCAATGCAGACCGTTTTTTCATGCGTGTTACGATCCCTTCCACCTGACCGACATACCCGAAAAGGACGCCGGACTGCATCGCGTGAATCGTGTTGCGGCCGACGATATGGGGCGGCTTGGCAATTTCGATTCTCGGCAGTTTGGAGGCCTTTTCGTAAAGCGCTTCCGTCGAGATGTTGATGCCCGGGGCAATGGCACCGCCGATATAATCGGCTTTCTCATCAATATAAGAGTAGGTCGTCGCCGTCCCGAAATCGATAACAATGATCGGCACCTGATAATCGTGAACAGCGGCAACCGCATTGACAATGAGATCGGCCCCGATTTCTTTGGGATTATCGTACTTCAGGTTCAGTCCGGTCCGGATGCCCGGGCCGACAATCAGGGGCTTCACATGAAAATACTTCTCGCACATTCTTTCAAGTGCGAACATGATCGACGGGACAACCGACGAGATCGCCACACCGTTGAAATCCGCAAAAGACAGCCCGCTGTACTGAAATAGGTTGTTTATGAGCATGGCGAACTCATCTTCCGTCTTTTCCCGGTCCGTTGAAATCCGCCAGTGATGAACAAGCCGGCCATCGTCAAAAGCGCCTGTTACAATGTTCGTATTCCCGACATCGCATACAAAAATCATGTTTATCATCACCAAACCATCATTTTCTAATCATTTAAAAAAAAGAGGCACCTCCCGTTGCGGAAACGCCTCCTCTATTGTGCCATGGTCACGGACCGGTCAGATTTTCCTGTCATCCGGATGATCCGCGTCGGAAATCTGCGGATTGGCTTTGTCCGCTTTAATATCCGGATGAATATCGTCCTTGGGATGTATATTCACCTTAAGATTCACCGAATCATCGCCGGAACGTCCGTCTGTCGTTTCTCCGGACGGCTGCCCATGGTTCGCATCCCTGTCATCTTCCTGATAGCCATAGCGGTTCTTGCTCGGTTCAATGTATTTGCCTGTTTCATAGAGCGATTTAATCTGTTCTTTATCCAGAGTCTCGACTTTCAGCAGGGTCCGTGCAAGCAGTTCAAGTTTATCGCGCTGTTCCAGCAGAATCTGCTTGCATCGTGCGTACTGTTCTTTTACAATCCGCTGGACTTCGGAATCAATTTCAAAGGCAATTGTATCGCTGTAATTTTGATCATTCTGCAAATCGCGGCCAAGAAAAACCTGCCCGTTGTCGTTGTTGCCAAACTGCATCGGACCCAGTTTCTCGCTCATGCCGAACTCGGTGACCATGCGGCGGGCCAGATTCGTCACCCGCTGCAGATCATTGCTGGCGCCCGTCGATATCTCGCCGAATATAACTTCCTCGGCAACACGTCCGCCAAGCAGCCCGACGATTTTCTCAAGCAATTCCGGTTTTGTCATGAAATAGCGGTCTTCCTTCGGCAGAGAAACCGTATATCCCCCGGCCTGCCCGCGCGGAATGACCGTTACTTTATGCACCTCATCCGCCCCTTCAAGCGCCAGGCCGATGATCGTATGACCGGATTCATGGTAAGCAACAATTTCCTGCTCCTTTTTGGAAATCACCCGTGACTTTTTGGCTACACCGGCAATGACCCGTTCAACCGCTTCATCAATATCTTCCATGTTGATCACTTTTTTATTGGCGCGGGCGGCAACCAGAGCCGCCTCATTAAGCAGATTCTCCAAATCGGCGCCTGAAAAACCCGGCGTCAGCTTAGCGACCGTCTTCAGATCAATATCTTTTGCCAGCGGTTTATTGCGTGCGTGGACGCGCAGAACGGCTTCACGCCCCCGGAGATCAGGACGGCCGACAGGAATCTGGCGGTCGAACCGGCCGGGACGCAGAAGCGCCGGGTCCAGAATATCCGGACGGTTTGTCGCCGCAATGATGATAATCCCTTCATTTGCACCAAACCCGTCCATCTCGACAAGCAGCTGATTCAGCGTCTGTTCACGCTCATCATGGCCGCCGCCCAGTCCGGCCCCTCTCTGACGGCCGACGGCATCAATTTCATCAATAAAAATAATACATGGTGAATTTTTTTTAGCCTGATCAAACAGGTCACGAACACGAGAAGCACCGACACCGACGAACATTTCCACAAAATCCGAGCCGCTGATAGAGAAGAAGGGAACGCCCGCCTCTCCCGCAACAGCACGGGCCAGCAATGTTTTACCGGTACCGGGAGGGCCCTCCAGCAAAACGCCTTTTGGAATACGGGCACCCAGTGCGACAAATTTTCTCGGGTCTTTTAGAAAATCAACAATCTCGATCAATTCCTGCTTTTCTTCATCCGCACCGGCGACATCCTTGAACGTCACTTTCTTTTTATCCTCGGAATAAAGCCTTGCCTTGCTTTTCCCAAAGTTCATGACGCGGCCGCCGCCGCCCTGTGCCTGATTCAGCAAGAAAAAAATCAGAAAAAATATAATCGCAAACGGAATCAGCGTCGTTGCAAAATTAACCCACCCGTTTGTCGACTGAGCCGGTTTAACATCCACATTATATTTATTTGCCAAATCGGTAATCTGTCCGACCGCTTTTTCACTGGCGGGGATATAGGCCTTAAACGTCGTGTTTGCGTCATAATTTTTCAAACGCCCCGTTACGGAATAAACGCTGCCTTCGGGTTGGAGGGTCATGTCTTTAACGTTGCCGCTCACCAGATTTTGCTGAAAAGCGCTGTATGTCATCGGCCGCACACTTCGGTTCGTGTCCGTCAGCCAGCTGACGATGCCGATAATAACAAGAAAAATAAATAAATATATGATGATATTCTTAAAAAGTCGATTCATCCCTTACCTCCTCCCGCTCTAAACGAAACCTTACTTAATAGTATCATACACAGGTGAAAAGCCTCAAGCAATTTGTTACAGGGGGCAGTGAAACCAGCCGTCTCACAGACCGGCAGCGGCTTCCCGCGTCTGTACTGCCGCGCAATCCTTGTCCCCGTTATATATGTAACTCCTCTATCCATTGTATATTTCCGGCTTCAGAATCCCGATAAAGGGAAGATTGCGGTATTTTTCCGCGTAATCCAGCCCGTAGCCGACAAGAAAAGCATCCGGTACTGTGAATCCGCATAAATCCGGTTTGATCGCCGTTTTTCTTCCCGACGGCTTGTTCAGCAGCGTCACAATTTTGATTGATTTCGCTTTTCGGGTTTTGAACAAATCCACTAAATAGCTCAACGTCAAACCGCTGTCAATGATATCTTCAACAATCAGGATCTCGCGGTTCTCAACGGAAGTATCCAGATCCTTGAGAATCTTCACTTCCCCTGAAGAAACCGTCGAATTTCCATAGCTGGAAACATCCATGAAATCAATTTCAACGGGAACGGTGATCTGCTTAATCAGATCGGCCATAAACGGAAGGGCTCCCTTCAGCACGCCGATGACGAGCGGAAAGCGTCCGCGATACTCTTCAGAAAGTATTTTCCCGAATTCACGGACCTTTCCCTGAATGGCCGCCTCCGTTATTAATATTTCCCTGAGGTCTTCCTTCATGCCTTTATCCTCCCAAAATCAGCAATCGGTGTAAATGTCAGTTTCAGATAGCTTGCTTCCTTTTTCTGTACGTCCGGTGAAGACCTCCATCCTTTCCTAAGAAGCGGCAGCCAGAGAACGGAATTTTCTCCGTCAACAACAAGCGGCCAGACGATACGTTTCTCCCGATCAATCTTCTCATTAATAAAAATACGCTGTATCTTTTGCGTACCTGTCATACCTTTCGGCATCATCCGGTCCCCCCGGCGCCATGTTCTCACTCTGAGGGGCCCGATTACTTGACGGTAATCAGTAATCAGGCAATCCGGACCTGAAACCGCTGTTCCGAGGCAAAATCCGTTCGGCAAAAATTCCGCATCGATGGTACCGGCAGAGAAGGAAGTCCTGCCCGGCACTTGAAGGACAAGATCATAACTCTTGTCCTCCACCCGGGATGGGAAGCCAATCAGACAGGCCCTGTATGATTTTCTCGCCAAAAGCCCCTCCGGGAAAACAACACGACCGGAAGGCCGGTTTGAACGCAGCAGCTGCAGTAAATTTTCGATATGTATAGATTGATGCATTGGCTGTATCTTTCGGTTAGTGTAAAGATAATTTAATATTAGATGAATTATTCTCCTTTGTAAAGAATATGGAATGACTAATAAGTCCGGAATCGATATCTTTATCCAATCCGCGTTTTTCTCCAAAATAACGGTCTCCAGCCGCTGCCTGGCCAGCTCGATCAGAAACGTTTCATCTTCGGCAATCGTCTCGCTTTCATATTGAAATTTTAAATGAACGGACGGATTCTCCTTTTTCAGAAACGGGAGCACTTGTTTTCTGAACCGGTTGCGGGTATGCCTGTCCGATTCATTGCTTGCGTCGTGCCGCGGCGTAATGCCCTGCGCTGCGCAGTATGCCGCGAGTGCGGCTTTCGTCTGAGAAAGAAAAGGACGAATCAGTTCTTTGCCGGCAAAGGGGCGCTTTACAGGGATCCCCGCCCTCGCAATCCCGATGCGCCCTCTGACCTCGCGCATCAGCATCGTTTCGATCTGGTCATCTCCGTGATGCGCAAGAACCAGTGCATCGGCTCTGAACGCATGAAGCGCCTCCTCATACGCCTGATAGCGCAATGCGCGGGCCGCAGCCTCAATACCCAGATTTTGTTCCTTACAGTAAGCCTGTACATCGACAGTTTTTCCTAGAAAAGCAACATGCTCTTTTCGACAAAAAGAAGCTACAAAAGCCAGGTCTTCTTCTCCTGCCGTGTCTCTCAGCCCGTGATCGACGGAGCACACGGCCAGTTCCAGCTCCCACCTTTTCCTTTTGGTCAGAAGATACAGCAGCAGTGCCATCGAATCGGCCCCGCCGCTCACGCCTGCAACGAGCCGCATGCGCGGCTGAATCAGCCCGTGCTTCCTGATAAATTGTGTCACACTTTCCTCAAAAGTCATTCTATCTTTCTCCCGCCCGGCTGTTTCGTTATTTTACTCAGTTCCTGCACCATTTATGTCTACCATACAACAAAGATTACATGACGTAAACGATAACAAAGAGAACATAGGCAGTCAAGATAAAAGAAGCCGCAAGCCAGGCCCTGTACCATCCTCCTCCGGATCCGGCACCCGCACGCCTTTTATTCCGCCGTTTTCCGGCAGCAGGAGCCTTTTGTTTCTCCATCATTCGATACAAAAGATCGCGGCGCATCTGATCGGCTGAATCATACTGTCCCTTCAGCGCTCTGGCAAGAACCGGCCGATAGGGAACAAGGAGGGGCTCTGTACGAATAATCTGAAATAGCCGTCCTTCTCCCTGCTCCTTTTTTTCAAGGCGGTGTCCGAGGGCCGCATAGATCAGGATCATCCCGCATGCAAATAAATCGTACCCCGGTTCTGCTTTACGGGTGCCGAGCCCCCAATAACCGCGATCAAAAAACGCCGTGTACTCCCTGATCGACCGCCCGATCTTCGTCGCTCCGCCAAAGTCAAGAAAACGGACAGAATACCCCGGATTCATAAGCATTAAATTTTCAGGCTTCAGGTCCCCGAATACGCAGCCGGCCTCGTGCAGTCTCTGAAGATGTTTCAGAAGCTGCACGAGATACACGGTCGCCCAGTCAAAAGATTTTTGCTTCAGCGCCTCTTGCAGCGGCATGCCTTTCAAATATTCCATGGCACAAAAGCTGATCGGGCGGCCGTTGACGATCCAGTCATCGCTGTCAAATAAAGAAGGCCCCAAAGGTTCCCCCCGGAGCGTTTCAAGTTTTTTAAGAACATTCACTTCCGAAATAAGCGAAGCACGGTCTTTCGCCATTTTAACGGCTATTTCCCGGCCGCCCGAGTATGCCAGATAGACTACTCCCTGGGCCCCGCTGCCGAGCCGCCTGACAATTTGATAGCGATGTCCGTGCCATTTCCCGGTCAGCACGGTTCCCGGGGCTAACCTTAAATCACCGCGGTCTGTCATCATAGGCTTCGTCATGGGAAAGCAGGTTTCTTTTAGCCAGCTGGGAAAAACTCTTCACTGCTTCCTTTAACGCGGGCCCCGTCGGCGTGACACCATGAGTGCCGATTTTATCAAACGCCCGTTCGATGTTTTCCATGTCGGCCGTCCAGGCAGTAATCTTCTGGATTGCTTTTCTTTTCCCGGGAAATAATAAAAGGCAGAACTGATTGCTCCCCATTCGCGCCGTCAGACTCATCGACAGATCCTGCAAAGCTTCCCGTACGGTCGGCAGCTTGGATTTCATGCTGGCACTTGTATCAACAAGGATGCAGACATCCAGATTCATCGTTTCGCCCAGCTCGTCGACAACTTCCATAATTTTTCCCTGTTTTTCGGGAGAAAGATTCTCAACCGTTTCCGATTCTCCGAGAATGTCCTGAAGTTCCCGATTGATCACACCTTTAATCGTTTGTGTCATCGCCTGCTTGGTTACCATCTGGACCGTCTGCGAAAGCTGCCGGGTCTCGACGATCTGACTGATACCGCCTCCCGCAGCGGCAATCCCTTCCACCTCCTGAAGCCCGCGGCCGTCTTCGGAGTCAAATCGATCCAAAACGCCGATAACATTCACCGTGATGCCCTGTTCTCTAGCAAGTGCCGCCACCGCAACCGGATCTTCGCCCTGATTGGAGCAGCCGTCAGTGATTAATAGAATTTGTTTCAAAGTGCCTTCATGCATTGCTCCTCACACCTTCCTGAATCTAGTATCATCTTAGACAGGAAAGATTTTTTTTATACGAAGAATATAAAATCTATGAGGAGCTGCTCCGGACGGTTACTCTGCCCGGCGAAGTTCTTTTTCTTTTATACCCGCCGATATGGATGACCATTTCGGCATATGATGCTGGATGCGCGCGGCAATCACCGTCATGTCGTCTTCAATGCGTCCGTCGCCCATCCGGATCACTTCCTCAAGTATCAGATCGGCAATGGCCTGCGGATCATCCGTTTGCATTTCCCTGATTTTTCTTCTGACCCACGCCTCCTTGTTTTCAATCTGTCTGGGGGCGTCAAAGATACCGTCACTCATCATAATCAGCAGGTCGCCGGATTTCAGCTGTTCCGTCTTCACCTCCACTTCAAAATTTTCGATCATCCCCATCGGCAGATTGGCTGCATCGAGCATGATAACCCCGTTTCCCCGCTTGATAAAACTTGGATTGGAACCGATTTTCAAAAATGTCGACTTCGCATCCTGCAAATCAATCAGCGCCAGATCCAGCGTTGCAAAGATTTCTTCCGTGGAACGCAGCGACAAAATGGAATTGATCGATTTTATAGCCAGTTTTTCATGAATGCCTGAATTCAGTACTTTGGTAAGCAGCTGCAGCGTATCTCTGCTTTCCATGCCCGCCCGTTCTCCATTTCCCATTCCGTCGCTGATCGCCAGTGCGTACTTCCCAGAAGCGATTTCAAACAGCGAATAATTATCGCCCGAAACAAATCCCCCTCCGCGTGCGGCCGTGGCGACACCGGCCTCAATTTCATATGCACGCGCCGAGGCGAAGACAGCGCGGCTCGGCCCGCCCGGCAAATCGGCCGTCTGCTTTTTCTCAACACAAATATTTTCTCTCAAAATATCGGAAAGCAGAGGCGCAATCACTTTTTCGCATGCTTCATAGTGATCGCTCGGCAGAATCACCTCAATGTCGACCGCTCCGGCTTCAAGACTGTAGATTTCCACGCTTTCCACATGAATGCCGGCCCCGTTCAGATTCATCAGGATCATTTCTTCCTGCCATTCATGCAGGCCCCGCTCACGTTTCATCTCGATAGCAAAATCGCCCATGACCTGTGACACCCCGCTCAGCTGATCGGCCACAAGCCGGCGGCTTTCTTTGACAGTCCGTTTCATTCTGGCCTGCTCTTCTGCAAAAATCTGCTCGATCGAAATGGCCTCAATGGTTTTTTCAGATTTGACGCAGTGTTCCCGCCAGGCACGGCGGAGCTTGGGATTATTCGGTTTCCTTCCTCCGCGCGAAGCTTCTCTGAACTGAAGCATGAGCCTTCGGGTTTCATCATAATTTTTTACCCAGCAATGCTCTTTTTTAAAACAGTTCTGGCATGTTCTTGCGGCTACTTTGCTGAGAAAGAGATCCTCCTCCCGGCTTTCCTGTTCGGCCGGAGGATAGAAGCTCCTGGCCAGTGTCTGGAACAGGCTGGAGAACTGCTCCACTCTGCTCACCGTGGCATCCCTCAGTTTTCGAATATACTGCTGCTGTTCTTTCTGGTATTCCCGTGTACCCGGTATAAATGAAGCCAGCCGCTCCGTCACAAAGCCCGGCGTGAGGAAAAAAAGAGCAATGGCCGCAAGCGAATCAAGAACGGCGCCGCTCAGCCCCGCATACCCGTCCCCGTAAAGCCCGATCAGCAGCGTGGCAATCAGCAGCCCGGCCGATACGCCGGCCCGGCCGGCCTCCTTCAGCAATCCGCCCAGCACTCCGGAAAAGGCGAGCAGACTCATTTGATAGAGACTGGAAACGTTGCCCATACCGAGAATCAGACCGATAACCACTCCGACCGTTGATCCGATCGCCGCTCCGCCCGCATAAGAAAAAAGCAGCACAGCATACCTGGCAAAAACATAGTTGACGGAGATGCCCATTACCGTCCAGCCGATCATTCCGGAAAGAATGGAAGACAAAAGGATCACAAAGCAGATAATCTCCTCATTTTTTAATAATTTTCGGTTTATTTTTGTTGATAAAAACGGGACGCTCTGCATAAAGATAAGGGTAACCAGAAAGGCAAGAAACGCTTCGGCGGCGGCTGTCATCACATCCGTCCAGACAAGATTGAGCGAAAAAGCAGCTTTACAAATCAAACGGACGGAAAATCCGGAAGTGAGGACAAGGACGGGCAGCCATTTTTCTTCCGCTTTCCTGCTTAACGATAGAATCATCCGCCTGAGCCCGAGAAAAACGAGCAGCGCCATCAGCGCATAAAAAGCCTGTCCCACTGAAACAGTCAGTGAACCCGCCAAAGCGGCAAAAGAAACGAGCCACCTTTTTTCCCGCTTCAGCCAGAATACCATAGCAAAGAACGGGAGAACAAACGGGGTCAGGCTGGAAAGAATGACGGCCCGTCCAAGCAGAAAACCCGTCACCAGGTAAACAAAATCGATCCGAGACAGCGCTTTTACGATAAATGCACGCACCGCTTTTATCACGCCGCCCCCTTTTTGCCTGCGGGACGGCCGTCCTTCCCTTCCATAAGCGCCAATTGTTCCTGCGGCAGAACTGCCGATTCTTTGAGCCATACGCTTCGCCACCTTCAACAAAGTATTGTATGGTTCATTTAATCATAGTCTGCCTTCATAATTTGTCAGAATTGCGAAGCATGTATTAAAAAAACTTCGACGCCGTTCATTCTTGTCGGTCAATTTAAGCGCCCGACGCCGCTTATGTCGATTCCGAATGTCTTTGCTCCGCCGCCGCTCTCTTCATTTGTTTAATAAAAAAATCAGGCAGCCTGTGCCTGATTTTTCCGTCAATCATCTATCATTAACCGCAGGAGTCCGGACTTCCTGTCATCCCCGCCGGGCGCCGCGTCCGCCGCGTTTGGATTCCGTCTGACGCCTGATCGTCGAAAGCCTGTCTTCGCTTTCCTTTAAATAGTGAGAGATTTTGTCTTCAAAACTCGTTTCCTTCGTAAAACGCTTTCCTCCGCCGCGAGAATTTCTCGGTGCGTTCCTCGGTTTATCGACAGCTTTGCGGATCGAGAGCCCGATTTTTCCGTCAGGCGCGACCTGAAGCACTTTTACTGTGACTTCATCACCGATCGACAGGACATCATGAATATCCTTTACGTAACGATCCGCCACCTCACTGATGTGAACCAGCCCGGTTTTCCCGTCAGGCAAATCAACGAAGGCTCCGAAGTTTGTGATACCCGAAACTTTACCCTTCAGCTTGCTGCCAGCTTCAATTGACATAAAAAAATGCTTCCTCCTAAAATAATATCTCTAATCATTTTATTATACATAGCTAAAAAAGAGCCTGTCAATGCCCGTCAATACTGGATTTTGAAAAAATAACCTCGCCGTTTTTCGATAAAAGGTAATCCCGCCTTGCCACTTCACCGATATAATTTTTATCATTCAGCAAACGAATCCGCTGCTTCAGCTGGCTGTCATACACATTCTGAGCGTTCAGGCTCTTCTCCAGCTTTGCTTTCTGAGCCAGTGCGCCGTTCAGTCTGTGCGTCTGCGCGACAAGCGAGGATACCATGAAAATGCAGACAGCAACGAAAACCACGGCAAAAGCGATCAGGCGCCGAATCAGACCCTTGCGGCGCTTCTTCTGCCTTTTTTCAATGATTTCCAAAGACTGCGCATAATCCGTGTGAAGGTGCGCCACTCGCTGAGTGCCTGCATTTTCCATTGTGATCCTCCTATCTTCGTCCCGTCAAAAAAGACACCCATTTCATCAGTTGCCGCTGTATTTGAACTGTCCGTTTCTTTACGCCGATCCGCCACTTTTCCGGCAGAAGCAGCCGAAGTACTCCGCGCAGAACCTTCATCGGAAAGATCAGCAAAAAAAACAAGATCTTGAGAACTATTCTTACTGTCATTTTACACAATAAATAGGCGAGCTTCAATAGGAAATAAAGAGGATACAGGAACAAATGATAGACCGTTTTGGCAACAAATCGCCATATTCGGACAATTGCCGAGATAATCCCTTCAAGAATATACAGGAAAAACTTTTCCAGAAAGGATTTATAAAAGGAAAAGCCGAGCGCAACCCCCAGGATGAGATACAGGCGCAGCCGTCCCTGGTTTACCGGGAGAAGCAGTGAAAAAAGCAGCACGGCCTGAATCGTCCAAAAGAGGGGATCTGTAATCAACAGGATCCAGTGCCGTTTTTTTCGCGGACGGACAAAACGCTGGTAAACCGAAAATGAAGCGCCAAGCCAGACGCCCATCAGCATCATTAGAATCAGCGATGCAAACTGTTCGTTCAGCGTCATTTAAACAGTTTGCTGAAGAACCCTTTGGACGGTTCTCCATCCTGATCGTCCAGATAACTGATCTCGAAAATTTTGCCCTCAATGGCGACCGAACCTTGCTCTACATTCAGGTTCTGCATCTTCAGCTGAGCGCCCTTAATGGCAAGATAACCCATCACGGTTTCCAGCAAAAATTCTTCATGATCGAAACTTTCGACATGCTTGACCCCGGTTATCTCTATTGTCCGGCGATTCTTAATCACAATGTCATGGTTTTGTGCGGGCTTGTCTTTGTTCGGCACCGACGTGTAGTATTGACTCATTGGACTCCCTCCTCTTTTTCTTACACTATGAGGAAGCTGTCCAATTTAGAACATCGTGCGCTGCCGGGATTCCGTGCCGTCAGTCTTCGGATTCTCCGATGATTTCGTAGAGAGAAGACGCTTCTTCTTTCTTCACCGTTTCTTTTAAAAGAGTCACGCGCACATTCATCGGCTTCTGGCCGAAGTGCAGCGTCAGCACATCGCCCGTGTTTACGGCCGAACTGGCTTTGGCAGGCTGCCCGTTGATGTCGACGCGGCCCTGATCGGCAAGTTCTTTCGCCACGGTGCGTCTCTTAATAAGGCGTGAAATCTTCAAAAATTTATCAAGCCTCATTTTTTTACGGCATCCTTCAATTTATTGCCTGCCCGGAACCCGGGTACTTTGGTAGCCGGGATTGTAATCGCTTCTCCGGTCTGCGGATTGCGTCCCGTTCGGCTTGCCCTTTCCCGGACTTCGAACGTCCCGAACCCGACAAACTGTACCTTTTCATTTTTATTCAAAGCGGAGATGATTTCACCCAGTGTTTCATTGACTACCGCTTCTGTGTCCTTCTTGGCAATTCCTGTCTTCTCGGCTACTTTCTGAATCAACTCGTTTTTGTTCATTTTACTCAAACCTCCGAATTTAAATTATCATTTCTATAAAATAGCCACAGAGATGCGTTCCGGTTTTTCTTCATTCTATCATATCTTTATTCGTGATCCTAGCTAAATTGCCCGTCTTAAGCGGCAGGGAGGACTCTTCACTCCGAAATCTTGCTTTTCTCGCTCAAATCCTTTTTATGCAGCCGGCGGCCGATCAGGGGAAGCCGTTCAAAATCACCCGAATCAAAATAACGTAAAATCAAAATCAAGATCAGAAAAACGCAGGCCCCGACCAAAGCTCCGGACAATGCGACTCCTGTTGCAAACAAGCGCGAATCGGCCAGCCTGCTTTCCCAGATGGCAATCAGCCGTTTCCAGAACAGCACGGCGACAACCATTCCGGAGGCGGCGGCGCACAGCTTAAGAATGAGACGGAACCGCAGAGCCTCAGCCAGAGACCTGCGGCGCAGACATCGGATATTCAGCCAGGCAGTCAGTGCCGTCGCGAGACAGGTAGCGGCTGCTGCTCCATTGATTGAAAAGAGCGGAATCAGCAGATAGTTGCCCGCAAGCTTGGCCGCCCCTCCGGCCGCCAGATAGAGAAACGGAAGCCACGGCCTGCCGGTTGCTTCCAGAATTCCCGAAGAAGCGAGGATCAGCGACAGGGTAAGCATGGTAAAAGCCCCCAGAGAAAAGGAAACCGTCCCGGCCGCGTTCTTGAAAAGCATGATGTTTACCTCTCTGCCGATTACGGCCAGACCGGCGGCCGCAGCCAGACCGAAAGCCAGGCTGATCTTAAGAGCAAGCGATGCCTGACGCTGAACTTCCCGTTTCTGTCTCAGGGCAGAAAGTTTGGCCAGGCCGGGGACAATCGTCGCCGTCAATGAGGCCGCGGCAATGATTCCGAACTGTGTCAGCGCATAGGCACGATCATAGATGCCGTTTTCCGTTCTCGGATCCGGAACATGCGCATGGTTTAACAACGGGATGACCGTCAACGAATCAATCAGCTGGAAAGAAACAAGCGGAAGCGCCAGCAAGGAAAAAAGGCAGCCGCTGATCAGCAGATCCTTAACCAAATGCCAGTCGATCCGCCCGGGTGCTCCCTTCGCCGTGCGGACAAACGGCGATTTTTCTTTCCGGAAGTAAAAGGAGAGAATGATCAGCGATGCTGCCGGTGCTGCCACGGAACCGATTGTAGCGGCCCGGCCGAATTGATAGGGATTCCCGTGGTGCAGAAACAAATACCACGAGGAACCGATAATCAACAGCACTCGGAGCGCCTGTTCACCGATTTGCGAAAGCGCGGTCGGCATCATGTTTTCATTTTCTCCCTGAAAATTGCCGCGTAAAACCGCAATCAGCGGAACAAATAAATAGATAAAAGCCGCAATCCTGACTAAGGAAGACAAGCGGACATCGCCCATCACTTTTGTCAGCGGAACCGCAAACAGAAACAGCAAACAGAAAAACAGGCCGCACAGAATAAACAGGGCAATGAGCGCATGTCTGCGGATCTGCGCCTCCTGCCTGTAGCCGCCGCCGTTTTTTGCTTCCGCGATAAACTTCGAGATGACAATCGGAAACCCTGTTCCGCCCAACGTGACAGCAATGGCGTAAAATGGATAGACCTGCTGATACGCATAAAAGCCGACATCCCCGGCAAGGTTCTGATAAGGAAGCCGGTAGGCCGCGCTCATGATTTTAACAAGAAATGCCGACACGGTTAAAATCAACGCTCCCCGCCAGATCGCGTGGCCCTCTTTATTTGTATCCCGCACGGCCCATTCCACCTTTATTCAAATTCTAAAGTGGATTATAACACAAGTTCTCCGTTTCGACGGCAAAATGTATTGTTTTAGATAGAATCGGTTCTGAAGACACAGTAAAAGAGAGACAGACGCCCGCCTCTCTTTCTGCATGTTTTCAGCCTGTTCCTTAATGTTCCATCTGGCGCCCGAGAAAACCGGCAGCCGTTTCAGCGAGTTTCACTTCTACATTGCCTAAAGACGTTTTTTCTTTGGCAATCAGCATCACCGTGCCGATGGGATCGCCGCCAGCGATAATCGGCGCAACAACGTAAGGGCCCGTCGGATCCTCACGCCCTTCCATCAGCGGCTCCCCTTTGTTCTGTTCCAGAATTGTCTGGCGAAGTTCCATAGCTCTCTCAGGCACGGACAGGATTCTTTTATCAAGATAATCCCTCTTTGCACCGCCTGCAACTGCAATCACGGCATCACGATCGCTGATTATCGTCAGCTTGCCCGAGTTTTCGGCAAGAGATTCTGCATACTCCTTGGCAAAATCACCCAGTTCACTCATCGGCGAATATTTCTTTAGGATCACTTCGCCGTCATGATCCACAAAAATTTCTAAAGGATCCCCTTCTCGAATGCGCAGCGTGCGGCGGATTTCTTTGGGAATAACCACTCGCCCCAGGTCATCGATTCGGCGGACAATGCCGGTTGCTTTCATACAAGGATGTCCTCACTTTCCGTTAAAAATCATCTATTCCTTGTGTGTTATTATCTGCGCCCTCGCCTAAACTATGCATATTCCGTCCAATTTAACCTGCTTTTTCCGATGCCGCCCGCAGTTGATAAACGCCCTTCAGTAAATCGGTGGCTTCGCCGATCATCGGTCCGGCCGTTCTTCGGTCACGTTTGACTGTGACTTTCATTTTCTTGCCCGCAGATCCCAGACCGACGCCCGGGCCCATGCGGCTGATTGCTTTAAAAAGTGCTTCACGGTTCAGCGTCTTCCAGCCTCTTTCTGAAAAAATAATGGTCAGATCGGCATCTTTCTGCTTAATTTCCTCAACCATCAATTTATCCGCCATCACGCGCAGTTCGGCTATTCTGAACAGATCGGCCACTTCACGCGGATATTGTCCGAAGCGATCGATCATTTCTTCTTCGAGTTCTTCAATGTCCCGCATGGTTTCCGCCGTCTTAAATCGTTTATACATATCGATTTTCTGTAGCGAATCCTGAATATAAGTATCGGGAATATAGGCGTCGATGTCCATTTCAATCGACACTCTGGGCGGCGCCTCCGGTTCCCTTGCTTCGCTCCTGCGCTCGGCAACGGCATCCTGCAGCATCCGCGAATAAAGATCGAACCCGACCGAGTCGATGAAACCGTGCTGCTGAGCGCCCAGCAGATTCCCGGCGCCCCGGATCGACAGATCGCGCATGGCAATCTTGAATCCCGATCCGAGCTCTGTGAATTCTTTAATGGCCTGAAGCCGTTTCTCTGCGACCTCATTCATAATTTTGTCGCGCTGGTAAGTAAAATAAGCATAGGCGACCCGGTTGGAACGGCCGACACGCCCGCGCAGCTGGTAAAGCTGGGCAAGGCCCATTTTATCGGCGTCATAAACGATCAGGGTGTTGACATTCGGAATATCCACCCCCGTCTCAATGATCGTTGTACTGACCAGTACGTCGTCGGTCCCTTCGAGAAAATCAATCATGGAAGACTCCAGCTCGGATTCCTTCATCTGTCCGTGGGCATAGGTCACCGCCGCATCCGGAACAAGACGAGAAATCATTTCGGCCATCCTCTGAATTGTATCGACACGGTTATAAAGAAAATAGACCTGTCCGCCGCGCGCCATCTCGCGTTCAATCGCCTCGCGGATCAGGGTGTAGTTGTACTCCGTCACATAGGTCTGTACAGGGAAGCGATTTTCCGGCGGTGTTTCTATAATCGACAGATCGCGTACGCCGAGCATCGACATGTGCAGCGTCCGCGGAATCGGCGTCGCTGTCAGGGTCAGCACGTCGATATTCGCCTTCAGACGTTTGATCTTCTCCTTATGCGAAACCCCGAAGCGCTGCTCCTCATCGACAATCAGAAGGCCGAGATCTTTAAATTGCACGTCTTTCGATAATAATCGATGTGTGCCGATGACAAAATCAACCGTCCCGGCTTTCAGCCCTTTCAGCGTCTCCGACTGCTCCTTGTGCGAACGGAAGCGGCTGAGCAGCCCGATCGTAACGGGAAATTCTTCAAACCGCTCCCGTGTGGTTTCAAAATGCTGCTGAGCCAGAATCGTGGTGGGTACAAGAAACGCAACCTGCTTCCCGTCCGCGATCGCTTTAAAAGCCGCACGCAGCGCAACCTCGGTCTTCCCGTAACCGACATCGCCGCAAAGCAGCCGGTCCATCGGTTTTTCACTTTCCATGTCCTTTTTGATTTCCTCAATCGCCTGAAGCTGATCGGCCGTTTCCTGATACGGGAAGGCCGACTCAAATTCCCGCTGTGCAGCCCCGTCTTTGGCAAAGGCATGACCTTTGCTGGCCTCCCGCTGTGCATACAGTTTAATCAAATCATCGGCGATATCCTGAATCGAAGATCGGGCTTTGCTTTTAACTTTTTTCCACTCGCTGCCTCCCAGCGAATAAATCTTCGGTTCTTTGCCTTCCGAACCGACGTACTTCTGTACTTGATCGATGTGCTCAACCGGTACATAAAGTTTGTCGTTTCCTTTATAGATAATTTGTAAATAGTCTTTATGAATACCGTTGACATCAAGTGTTTCGATGCCGGCATAGCGGCCGATGCCGTGATCGACGTGGACGACATAATCGCCGATTTTCAATTCATTATAATTTTTCAGACGCTCCGCATTGGACAGCTTCCGGCCCTTTCTGGGCGTTTTGGCCGTTTTTTTCGTGAATACCTCTTTCTCCGTGATGACGGCCAGTTTCTTTAGCGGCATCTCAAATCCGTTATCCATCCGGCCCACCGTGATCTGGATCGTCCGGGCCGCCGGCATCGTTTTCTGATCCACCGTTTCCGCATGAATGCCGTAATCCGAAAGCACCTGATCAAGGCGCCCCGCCCTTTCTTTATCCGACGCTAGAAAAACAATGGCATAATCGCTCTTCCTCCACCGATCGATTTCCGATTTCAGCAAATGGATCTGGCCGTGGAAATTCTGCATCGACCGGCACGTCATATTGATCACATTCTGCGGTTGAAACTGGCCGTGATAACGCAAAAACAGCGAAAGGAGAAGAATCGGCTGGCGAATGTGCTCCACAAGTTCCGGCCACTCCACCGTCAGCGGCACATCCCTGACCATTTCGCCTCTTTGCAGCATAGACACCTGCCATTCGGCCTCTTCCCTGTCCAGCTGCTCCGTCATTTCCTGAACCCTGCTGATTTCATCCAGCACGATTAACGCTTTCTGCGGAAGATAGTCGACGATTGTCGTCCGCTGCTCATAAAAAAGAGCCGTATACTTCGCTATATCCTGAAAGATGCCGTGCTGCTGCAGGGCTTCAATGTCCGATTCGATCCGGTCGCCGAGCAGGTCTTTAACCTGTTCATTTTTCGTTTTTTCCAGCGTCGTCCTCAGTGCTTTTTCCAGTTTTTCCGCGGCGCGGTCAAACGCCTCGTCATAAAGCAGCAGTTCGCGTGCAGGTCCGATCACCAGGCCGTTCGTTACTTTGTCCAGAGATCGCTGCGTTTCACTGTCGAAAAAGCGGATGGAATCCACTTCATCGTCAAAGAGCTCAACCCGAAGCGGATGCTCTTCTGTCAGCGGAAAAATATCGATAATACCGCCGCGCAGACTGAACTGCCCGGGGCCGTTCACCATCGATTCGCGTTCATAGCCGATCGCCGTCAGTTTCTTAACAAACGCCTCAAGATCAAGCCGTCTTCCGTTTTCAAGATGAATGAGGCTCGCCTTCCACAGGTAAAGAGGCGGGAGCAGACGCTTCAGTCCGGCAACAGGGACGATGATCAGGCATTTTTTATCCCGCGCCAAACGGTTGAGAGCATCGATACGCTGACTAAGCAGTTCGGGGCTCGCAACGGCAAGATCCGAGGCGATCAGATCATTGGTCGGATAAAGATAGAGCTCCTCGGAATCTATCAATTCTTCCAAATCATTGAAAAGCTTCTGTCCCTGATACAGATTATGAGTCACGACAACCGCCGTTTCCGATCTTTCCCGATAAAGCGCGGCGATCCAAAGAGATTTGGCGCCGCCAGAAAGACCGGAAACAAGCTGCTGGGTCATGCCGCTTTCATATCCGGTCAGAACGGTCCGAAGCTCATCAATTCTTTGCTTATAAAACGTACTTAAGCCATACATTGGCAACCCCCACTTTCATCAACCCGAAAAACGCTTTGGCAGTCTGCCAAAGCTCTTATCGATTCTTTCAGCTGAACGCTTTCATGAAAACAGCTCAAAAACATCATTCCCGCCCATACCGTCACTTATTCGCATTATACTTATTCATGACCTGCGGAAAGGGTACCGTGACCCACTCGGCGGCTGCTCTGGAAGCCTGGTCGATCGCGGTGCCGATCAACACGGCTTCTTCGCCCGAAAAGCCGTTCAAAACATAATGAATGACCGCCTGATGCGATCCCTGGGGATGGCCGATGCCCACTTTTATCCTGTCGAATTCCTGAGTATTGAGATGGTGGATCAGCGACTTCAGACCGTTATGTCCTCCCGCGCTTCCTTTCTGCCTCAGGCGGATTTTACCGACCGGAAGATCCAGATCATCATGAATCACAAGCAGATCGCCGGTCGACAGCTTATAATAACGGAGCAGCGGTCCGACCGCCTCTCCGGATGCATTCATAAACGTAAGCGGCTTCATAAGCAGAACTTCTTCACCGCCGATGACTCCTTTGCCGAATAAAGCTTTGAACCGGTTTCTTGATAAAACAATATGGTAGCGCTCCGCAAGGACATCGATGACTTCAAAACCTATGTTATGCCTTGTATGCGCATATTCAGAACCGGGATTGCCCAGTCCGACGATGATCTTCACAAATGCTTCCTCACTTTCCCGTCCCCGCAGACGGCTTGTGCCTGTACCGCTGGACGGTATTAAAGAAAAACCCGAACGCCGTTTTCTATACGATAACGCTTTTTCCTCATGATAGAAAAAAAGGCGTAACGCAGTCGTTACGCCCGGCTTGATGCTGCACCAAAACTGACTTATTCTCCCGGTTGCTCCGGGGTCTGAGCGCCTTCAGCTGCAGGCGGTTCTTCCGTTTCTTCTGCCTCTTCATTCTTTCCGCCGTAAGAAACCGAAACAATCACTTCTTCAGGATCGCCGAGAATCGTATAGCCGTTCTCTGTCTTAATATCGCTGATCCGGATACTTTCTCCGACGGCAAGTTCAGAAACATCGATTTCAATCGAACTTGGCAAATCTTTCGGCAGGGCACGCACCGTCAGTTCACTCAGCTGATGGTTAACGACCGCCCTGAGCTCCTCAACCTTTTCGGTCCCTTGGAGAACAACAGGAACAACAGCATCCAGTTCCTCGTTCACATTGATTTCAAGAAAATCAATGTGCTGGATTGTACCCTTCAGATTATTAAACTGCAGTTCATGAGCCATCACCGTGTATTTTTTCTTGTTGTCGATGTTCAGTGTAATAATCGCATTTCTGCCTTCATTGTGGAAAAGTTTATCTACTTCTCCGGCGTTCACTGTTATCGATTCATTGCCTACCGTTTGTCCATAAACAACAGACGGTATCTTTCCTTCTTTTCTGAGCGTTTTAGCAATCGATTTTTTCGAATCATCGCGGACTACCGCATTGAGTGTTGCCATGTTCAGCACTTCCTTCTAAAAATGATCTTTTTCTTTTTTCATCCTGCTATTTTTATTCGAACAAATTTATCGGCTCTGACAGCCTGTCCGCCGTTTTAATTAAACAGGCTGCTTACGGACAGCTTTTCATGAATGCGAATGATCGCTTCGCCCACAAGCGGAGCGACGGACAGCTGGACAACTTTATCGATTTTTTTGTGTTCAGGCAGCGGAATGGTATTGGTGACGACAAGCTCGCTGATTGCCGAAGCCTGGATCCGGTCTATGGCCGGTCCCGATAAAACAGGATGCGTACAGCAAGCATACACCTTTTTTGCGCCGCGCTCAACCAGTGCGTTGGCCGCCAGCGTAATCGTCCCCGCCGTGTCAATAATGTCATCAATAATGATGGCCGTTTTCCCTTCGATATCGCCGATGATGTTCATGACTTCCGAAACATTCGGACGCGGCCGCCGCTTATCAATGATCGCGATCGGCGCCTTCAGGCGATCGGCCATTTTCCTGGCCCGTGTCACACCTCCGTGATCCGGAGAAACAACAACGACATCCTTCAGTTTCTTACTTAAAAAATACTCGGAGAGAATCGGCACACTCAGCAGCTGGTCTACAGGGATATCAAAAAATCCCTGAATCTGAGGCGCGTGAAGATCCATCGTCAGAATTCTCGACGCACCGGCAGTTTCAAGCAGATTGGCGACCAGTTTAGCCGTAATCGGTTCTCTTGACCGCGCCTTTCTGTCCTGCCGCGCATAACCGTAATAAGGAATGACAACATTGATCGTCTTGGCTGAAGCCCTTTTCAGGGCGTCGATCATAATCAGCAGTTCCATCAAATGCTTGTTGACCGGATAGCTTGTCGACTGGATAACATAGACTTCGCTGCCGCGGATGCTTTCTTCAATGCTGATCTGAATCTCGCCGTCGCTGAATGATGAGACCAGGCATTTACCAAGCTGGATACCGATATGTTCGGCGATCTGTTTCGACAGCTCGGGGTTGGAATTGAGGCTGAATACTTTTAGATTCGGATCAAGATAGCTGACCATTCTAATGGTTCCCTCCAGTTATTTATTCGCCCTGTAATTTAACTTTAAGGCATAATTTTCTTTGTTTATCTGCCGCGATCGCGCGATAGCGAGTGCGTTCCCATTTACCGATTCGGTAATTGTCGATCCGGCAGCCACAAAGGCCCCATCGCCGATCGTCACCGGCGCCACCAGATTGGCGTTGCATCCGATAAAAGCTCCGTCCCCGATATGTGTCGTAAATTTATTTTTCCCATCGTAATTCACTGTGATTGTCCCGCAGCCCATATTGACATCCTTACCAAGGACAGCGTCCCCAACGTAGGTTAGATGGGAGGCTTTGCTGCCCTCCCCGATCTCCGATTTTTTTACCTCGACAAAATTGCCGACTTTCACCTGATTATGGATCTTCGAGAGCGGCCGGATATGGGCAAACGGCCCGATCTGTACATGGCTGCCGACCCAGCTGTCTTCAAGGACCGACTGTTCGACAACCGTCTCCTCTCCAATCTCGCAGTTACTGATCCGGGTATGGGGACCGATCACGCAGCCGCCGCCAATATGTGTCTCTCCTGAAATGACGGTCCCGGGATAAATGATCGTGTCGGCACCGATCGTGCAGTCCGCCGACAAATACGTATTCTCCGGATCGACCAGCGTCACGCCTTCTTTCATATGATGGCGGTTAATGCGCTCACGCATGTATTTTTCGGCAGAGGCCAGCTGCAGCCGGTCGTTGACGCCGACCGTTTCTTCAAAGTGTTCCGTCTGATAGGCGAGCACCTTCTCAGATGCCTGAACGAGAAGCCCGATCACGTCGGGAAGATAATACTCGCCTTGTGCATTATGGTTTTCGACCTTATCAAGCAAAGAAAACAATTTACGATTATCAAAACTATAAATTCCGGTATTAATTTCCAGTATCTTCTTTTCTTCGGGGGTCGCATCCTTATCCTCGACAATCCGGGCAAGGTTCCCTGAGCCGTTCCGGATAATTCGCCCGTACCCGGACGGATCCCCGGTTCTGGCCGTTAAAACAGCTGCCGCCGCCTGATTCTGTTCCTGAAAATCGATCAGTTTTTTAATGGTTTCATGGGTAATCAGCGGTGTATCTCCATAAAGCACTACCGTCGTTCCGTCAAGCCCGGCAAGCCGGTCCGCAGCCTGGCGGACCGCATGCGCCGTCCCCAGCTGCCGCTGTTGAAGAAGGCATTCGGCATCCGTTCCGATACAGGTCCGGACGGCGTCGGCTCCGTGGCCGACAATCACGTATATTTTCGAAAACTGCGCCTGGCCGGCTTCATCGACAACATGCCTGATCATCGGTTTTCCGCATACCTGATGTAAAACCTTGTAAAGTTTCGATTTCATTCTCGTACCCTGGCCGGCAGCTAAAATGATCGCATAGCGATTTGACATGATAAACCCCCATACCTCTCCATTGAACCTTTTCATCCCGTTTAGACTATAGCTTAAAAACAGCCCTTTTTCAAGAGTGCCCGGCCGAAACTTAAGGCGCGCCGCCGCACGGTTCCCCTGTCGGCGGAAATAAAAAAGGAACCGCTTGCCGAAGGTTCCTTTGAATCTCTGTTCTTACTTTCATGAAGCGCCGGCTTGCTCAAAAGAAGGATCCTCCGCACAGGCATGCTGATATTCGTTCAGAACGGCGGTCTGGATTTTTTCACGTGTGCCTGATGTAATCGGGTGAGCAATATCGCGAAACTCTCCGTCCGGTGTTCTTTTGCTCGGCATGGCGACGAACATGCCGTTGTTTCCGTCAATCACACGAATGTCATGTACGACAAATTCTTTGTCTAACGTGATTGAAGCAATGGCTTTCATACGCCCGTCCGTATTGACAAGCCGCAATCTGACATCTGTAATTTCCATTGTTCAGACACCACCCTTTTTCCATGAATGCGAAACTCTTAATACATGTTTCAACACAAAAGAGTGAAATCCTGCAAAAGTCAGAAAAGAATCAAGCATTTTAAACTTTTGTCGGACAAATTACGAAAATTAAAGGAGCCGGCTTTTTCGAAATATGCTTTGCCTATGCGGTCAGTCCTGTTTTTCAGTTCCGTCTGCTTTTCCGTTCAGAAGGTTTTTGAGACAGCCCCCGACGTTTTTTCAAAGAGATGCAACTTTTCAATCGGAACAGGATGCAAGCTGCTCCATGACATTGCCGTCTTCGATTTTCAGATTGTTCTCTGTTTCGGTAATGGAGAGCTTTAATAACGATGTATAATGGCTCACCAATTTATGCCGCTCATCTTTCCTCTCGACAAACACAGCCATTCCAACGACGACTGCACCAAATTCCCGGGAAAGGTTCATCATCCCCTTCATCGTTCCGCCCGCTTTCATAAAATCATCGACAATCAGCACGCGCGCGTTTTCTTTTAAACTGCGCCGCGGCAGCACCATTGTCTGAATTCTTTTAGACGAACCCGAAATGTAATTGATGCTGACCGTCGACCCCTCGGTGACCTTGCTCGTCCGGCGTACGACGACAACCGGAACGCTGCGCTGGGAGGCGACGGCATAGGCCAGCGGAATGCCTTTTGTCTCCATCGTCATGATCGCATCGATTTTTTCGTCTATGTAAACAGAAGCAATCAACCGTCCGATCGCATTGACATATTCCGGTCTGCCGAGAATATCCGTCATATACAGATAGCCGCCCGGGAGCAGGCGATCCGTCTGTGCCATTTGTCCTTTCAGCCTTTCGAGCAATTGTTCCGCTTCCGGGCGGCCCATACAGGGCATATAACTGACGCCGCCCGTCGCACCGGCAAGCGTCTGCAGCCGGCCGGCCCCTAAAGATTCAAAATTATCTTTTATAATGGCCAGATCTTCACTGATTGAGGATTTCGCAGATTCATACCGATCTGAAAAATACGACAGCGGAATAATCTGGTGGGGATGCTGCAGCAGAAACGCCGTGATATCCACCAGCCTGCTGCTTCGCTTCAGTTTCATAACAGTCCTCCAAATACGAATAATTCAAAGCAATTTTACACCATTATTCGTATTTAGACAAGTTCGGCCGACCGGCACAGCCGCACGGCATAAACCTGCGGACAATAACCCTTCATTCCGTTCAACAGCCGCTGCATTTTCGACTCACGCTGCGTCAGGCCGAACACGGTCGGACCGCTCCCGCTCATCAGGATGCCCTCCGCACCGATCCGATTCATATGGGCTTTGATTCGGGCGATTTCGGCGACTTTGTTCATCGTTACGGCTTCGAGAGTGTTTCCCAGCAGACGGCAGATCGCCAGAAAGTCTCCGCGCGCAATGGCGGCAATCATGGCATCGACATCCGGATGCAGTGCAGGTGCAGGCTGATCGTCCCATTCACGATAAATCTGGGCGGTCGATACGGAAACATCCGGCTTTACAAGAATAATCCAGCACGGCGGCAGCGGCGGCAGCGGACTGATCTTCTCGCCTCTTCCGGTAGCCAGTGCGGTTCCGCCCTTGATACAGAAGGCAACATCCGATCCGACTTTCCCGGCAATATCAAGCATCGACTCATAAGTCATGCCGATCTTCCAGAGCCTGTTCAAGGCGCGAATCGTTGCCGCCGCATCGCTGCTCCCGCCCGCAAGCCCGGCAGCGACGGGGATCCGCTTATCTATGGAGACCCTTACTCCGGCGCGGATGGAATATTTCTCTTTAATCAGTTTAGCGGCCTGATACGCAAAGTTTCGATCGTCCTCGGGTACATACGGAGCGGACGCCCGGATAATGATTTCATCTTCCGCCAGGCTTTCGCATTCAACCCGATCGGCCAGGTCAATGGTTGCCATCACCATTCTGACTTCGTGATATCCGTCCTCGCGCCTGCCGAGCACATCCAGGGACAAATTGATTTTTGCCGGCGCTTTTTCAAGTACTCTCAATCGTTTCCCTCGTTTCTTATTATATCTTTCATCATATCGGAAACCGGCCGTAAGAAAAAGGGGTTCTGCCTTTTATTCGGCAAAAACCCCTTTTTTCATGCTCAATCATCGTGCCTTAATCAGCATGATCCGTCATTTGCTGTTCGGCTTTCTCAATGGCGCGCCGTACCATATTTCCCGCATCGCGGGCACGGATGCCGCCCCATCCTTCTTTTTTCACCGTATCATAAAACCCCAGCTCTTTGGCAAGTTCTATTTTAAACGCTTCAGACATGATGCCCTTTCGTCTGGCCATGACCGGTACAGCTCCTTTCCAATGGTCGAGCAGGAATAGGATGTGCCGGCCGTCCTTTTTCTATGCGCCCAGGCAGCCTGGATGAAAAAGGGACGCGTCTGTTTGAAATACGTACGCCCGTTTGCCTCCATCAACCGGGAAACAAAAAAAGCGGGTGCACGCATCCGTTGATCATCGATTGCTTTTCGAAGACAAAGAAGGGCTTTACTGCCCGCTTGCCATTTCCTCTAAAAAAGTGAGCTCTACCGAGTCCGTCAGCACGTCCGTATAACTGTAGGATACACGGTCGTAGTTGTTCGAATCTTTATCCAGGCGTACGATAAAGACAGACGGATAAGTCCCTTCCAAAACGCCGATGCGTTGAATGGTTTTACGCCTGCCTCCGCTTGCCTTAAGCGTTAAGCGCTTGCCCACGCGTTCATCCAAAGCGCCTTTGATATCATTAATGGTTTTTCCCATCTCGACAATCCACCTCGCTCAATTATAAGTGTACCACAATGGATGCCAAAAAGTCAAAATATTTTTGATTATATCAAGAAATCGTTATGACTGTCAATGTTTTTGATGATTTCTTTAATACCCTTTTTGTTTCCTTTACTAATATGCGCTTTAATGAGCAATAAAATTCAACTGTCGCTTTTTTTAGAAAAAATCGGCAACGGCGAGGCAGCAGGATCGGCTATTCCGGCGGATAAGGCAGGCCCGTCCGCAGCATGCCGCGGCTTTCCACCCCGCCGAGTCCGCCCGGTCCGGTCAGCGTATTCCGAAGCACTTCCCACACATTGACGCTGTCCATGAATGAGGTAAAACTGATCTTGGCAGCAAGATAAACCGGGTCGAGCGCATGAATGTTGACACGGTCCGGAGAACTTGCAAAATTGGCGCCCGAACGGATCAGCGATTCAAAATGCGACTGGCAGGCACCGGCAAAAATAATCAACTGATCAAGGCCCGGAGAGTGATAGCGGACCTCCTTCACCGTCCGGACAAAATGCCCGGAATGGCGATAAGCCTTGATCTCTTCCGGGTTTCCCTTATTTTTCATAAAAGCGTCATGACCCGTCAGAACGAGAATATCCGGGCGAATCTGAGCAACCAGTTTGGGAACGCGTTCAGGCATTTCCTCCTCAAGCATGTATTTCCCGATGACGGGCACATTCAGCTTTTCGTAAACATTCAGACACTTTCGTAAATAATACGGATCACCGTCAAGATGCAGGACCCGTCCGGGCATTTCGAAGTAGGAATTCCCCGACCGGTAGCCGCTGGTTGCCGTATACTCTCTTTTTAATTTCATCTGCTGATAATCCTGGCGGAACAGCCGGTAAGATTCCGCTTCCTTGGAACGGGTCTTTTGTTCATACCTCTCCTGATCGCGGTCGGTGACCACCTTCAAATCATCCAGCGGCGCATCTGCATAGAGCCGCAAGTCATGTCCCGTCAGTTCGGCCGTTTCTGTCTCAGAGTGAATCATCACCACACGAAAGGGCAGATCAAACTGATAGGACGCCCTGGCCACGATATCCCCCACCTGAATCGCCATGTTCGTCTCCCTTCTCCCCATCCACAGACCGTGCGTCCGAAATCAAGGTCATCCCTATCATCTTATGTTATGAAAACAGCCGATATGCGCCTTCAAAAAAGCGGCCGTACAGCCCCCCCGCCGGAATTCCGGAAACGCGGAATGTGCGGCGGCAATGATTCAATAAAAAAACAGGAAGCGATTCCGTTTCCTGCAAAAAATATTTTGATGAAAAAAACCACTTTAAGTTATATCCCTTTGCAAAGCATCGCTGAGCCGGGCAAATTCGGCAATCGACAACGTTTCTCCGCGGCGTTCCGGATCAATGCCGAGGGCATGAAGAAGGGAAAGAAGCTCCGCCTTTCTGTCTTTGGAATAGAGATTGTTTATCAGATTATTGATCAGGGTCTTCCGGCGCTGTGCAAAACTGGCGCGGACAAGTCTGAAGAAAAAGGCCTCGTCCTGCACGTTTACTTTTTTTGCGGAACGTACGTCAAGCCTGATGACGGCCGAATCGACATTGGGCTGCGGAACAAATACAGTTTTCGGCACCGTCATGACGATCTTCGGATCGGCTGTATACTGCACGGCAATCGACAGGGATCCGTAGCTTTTCTGGCCGGGTCCGGCTTCCAGCCGGCTGGCGACCTCTTTTTGAATCATGACGACAATTGTCCGGACAGGCAGTCCGCCGGTCAGCAGTTTCATCAGAATCGGCGTTGTCACATAATAAGGCAGATTCGCAACAACGGTCAGCGGAGCCCCTTCAGGACACTCCTCAGCGATTATTCCTCCGAGATCGATTTTCAGCACATCGCCGAAATGTACGGAGACATTTTCATAGCCCTGCAAAGTTTCCCTCAGTATCGGCTCCAGCCGGCGATCGATTTCGATTGCGATCACTTTTTTTGCTTTTTCGGCCAGGAACCGGGTCAGCGACCCCGCACCCGGTCCGATTTCCAGTACATAGCTGTTTTCTGTCAGCTCTGCCGCTTCGACAATATGTCTCAAAATGTTCTCGTCGACAAGAAAATTCTGGCCCAGGCTTTTTTTCAAGGCGAATTGATGCCGGCGAATGGCATCCAGTATGACTCTCGGCGAAGAGATGCGTTTATTCACCGGCGGATCCTCCTCTATTGACGGCAGCCATGGCCCGATCCAGTTCCTCCGGAGTGATCCGGAACATGCGCAGCCTTTTATATAACTGTTTACCGTTTGTATAGCCGATTTTAAGCAGATCGCCCAGCTGCTCGCGGAGCCGGCGGGATTCGGCGCCGCCAAGCAGCCCGTAATCTCTCAGCATCTGCATCGAAATCTGTTCATCCGGACTTTCAAACTGCGTGTAGACTTTGGAAAGAGCTTCGCGGATAACCGCAGGCGACGCATGTTCAATGCCCAGGCTTTCATTTAACGCTCCCCTGCCCTGACTGCGGGTAATAAACGCATGCTTGCATCCGGGTACCTGCCGGCTGATGATTTTGCGGATCCGCTCCCCGGGGAAGTCCGGATCGGTAAAGACAATCACCCCGCGCCGCTCGCACGCCCGGCGAATGGCCTCAATAGTCTGCCGGCTGACCCGTGACCCGTTGGTTTCAATCGTATCGGCCTCGAGCGCCCGGCGGATGGCTTCTGTATCGCTTTTCCCTTCCACCACAATAATTTCTTTGACAATCATATCCTGACTCCCCCGCTTTATACCTTACCCTCAGTTTATTTGAGAAAACCGGCCGATATGAAAACAGCGCTCGGCATTTTCCGAGGTAATTTCCGCGATCTCAGCCAGCGATACGCCTTTAATCCCGGCCAATTTTTCCGCCACCAGGCGGACTCTTGCCGGCTCATTGCGCTTCCCGCGAAACGGCTGCGGGCTGAGATAGGGGCAGTCCGTTTCAATCAGCAGGCGGTCGAGCGGCACCCTGGCCGCTGTTTCCCGCTGAAGGCCGGCATTTTTGAAGGTCAGCGGGCCGCCGAAACTGATATAAAAGTTCAGTTCGATAAATTTTCGGGCCCACGGCCAGTCATCACTGTAACAATGCATGACGCCGCCGACCGTATCGGCACGCTCCTCACGCAGTATCTGCTCTGTATCTTCCGTCGCCTCTCGGTTGTGGATGATCAGCGGCAGCCCCTTTTGAACCGCCAGACGGATCTGTCGCCGAAAGACGGCGTGCTGCACCGTTTTCGGCGACTTGTCCCAATGATAATCGAGTCCTATCTCGCCCAGCGCTACAATCTTCGGATGGTCTAAATTTCTCGTAATCAGGCTGAAGTCTTCCTCGGTCATATCGACGGCGTCTTCCGGATTCCATCCGATTGCTCCATACAGGCCGTCATAGTGATCGAGAATCGGAAAGACTTTCCCGATCAGCGGCCGGTCGCAGCCGACAACGACCATCCTGTCGACTCCCGCTTCCCGCGCCCGCTGCAGAACGTCCGAAAAATCCCCGTCAAAAACATCGTCGTTGATGTGCGTGTGCGTATCAAATAACATGAGGCACCTCTCCTGTTCTATGAAAAAGTCATGCCGAACAGCACCGGAAACGTGTCCGTACAAAAAGCGGGAAGCCATGCATGTAGACATCTGCACATTTCTTCCCGCCGGCTTTCTTTGTGTATTTCAGGATTAACGGATCTTTGTCCCGTTCGGCAGCTGCCCGGCAACGGTCGCTACTTTCAGCCGGCCGTTTGCTTCTCCGGCCAGCAGCATTCCCTGCGATATTTCACCGCGCAATTTTACCGATTTCAGATTGGCAATCACAATGATTTTCTGCCCGATCAGTTCTTCGAGTTTATAATAAGCAGCGATTCCTGAAACGACCTGACGCTTTTCGTAGCCAAGATCAAGCTGCAGTTTCAGCAATTTGTCGGATCCTTTGACCTTCTCGACTTCGAGCACTTCGGCGACCCGCAAATCGATTTTTTCAAAAGTGTCCAATCCGATTTCTTCCGCAGCCTTTGATTTTTTTTCTTTATTCCCGTTCAGCTTCGTTTCCGCCGCTCCGCGCATCCGCGATTTAATGTAGTCGACTTCTTTCTCAATGTCAAGGCGGGGGAAAAGCGGATCTTCCTTGTGAACCGTCCAGCCGCCATTATTGACAGTATAATCATACAGTGAATCCCAGGTTCGGTCGGCCGGATCTGTCACGCCGAGCTGACGGAAAATTTTTTCCGGCGTCGATGTGAAAAACGGCTGGATCAGAATGGAAACCGAGCGGATCGCATTGACCAGATGCGCCAGGACAGACGCCAGTTCTTTCTTTTTCCCTTCATCCTTTACCAGGACCCACGGCTGTGTATCGTCAACATACTTATTCGCCTGTCCGATCAGTTTCCAGATGGCGGACAGCGCAACAGAAAACTGGAGATTCTCCATCTGTGCCTCGACGACGGAAACAGTTTTCGTGAGCGCCTCTTCAAACGGCCGGTCAAAAGCCGTTATCCGGCCGGGATAAGCGGGAACGCGGCCGTCGCAGTATTGCTCAACCATGGCGACGGTGCGGTTCAGCAGGTTGCCCAGATCATTGGCCAGATCGAAATTGATCCGCTCAATGAACGATTCCGGTGTCCACACGCCGTCGGCGCCGAACGGCACTTCGCGCAGCAAGTAGTAGCGCAGCGCGTCCAGTCCGTAGCGGTCGATCAGCGGTTCGGGATCGACAACGTTGCCCTTCGACTTGGACATTTTGCCGTCTTTCATCAGCAGCCAGCCGTGTCCGAACACTTTTTTCGGCAGCGGCAAACCGAGTGCCATTAAGATGATCGGCCAGTAAATCGTATGGAAACGAACGATTTCCTTACCGACCAGATGAACGTCGGCCGGCCAATATTTTTTAAATTTACTGTCATCTTCCGATCCGTAGCCGAGCGCCGTGATGTAGTTGGTCAGCGCATCCAGCCAGACATAGACGACGTGTTTCGGATTGCTCGGCACCTTGATGCCCCAGGAAAACGAAGTCCGCGAAACAGCCAGGTCTTCCAGACCGGGCTTGATAAAGTTATTAATCATCTCGTTCTTGCGCGATTCCGGCTGAATAAAATCGGGGTGCTCGTCATAATATTTCAGCAGCCGGTCGACGTATTTGCTCATCTTAAAGAAATAGCATTCTTCTTTGACCTTCTCGACCTTGTGTCCGCTGTCCGGACTTTTGCCGCTGATCACCTCGCCTTTGTCGTTACGCTCGATGTCGACGAGCTGCGACTCGGTATAGTAGGTTTCATCAGGTATGCTGTACCAGCCTTCGTATTCGCCGAGATAAATATCTCCCTGGTCGAGCAGCTTCTGAAAGATTTTCTGCACGACCTTGGTATGACGTTCCTGTGTCGTGCGGATAAAATCGTCATAGGAAATATCGAGTTTCTTCCACAGTTGTTTGATTTGGGCAACGACTTCATCGACATAGGCGATCGGCGTTGTCCCTTTTTCTTCCGCCTTTTGTTCAATTTTCTGACCGTGTTCGTCGGTACCGGCCAGAAACATGACGTCATAGCCGCGCAGTCTCTTGTAGCGACACATGGCGTCTCCGGCCACCGTTGTATACGCGTGGCCGATATGTAATCTTCCGCTCGGATAGTAAATTGGCGTCGTTAAATAAAATGATTTCTTTTCTCCAGCCATAAAGTCCCTGCAACCTCCTTAAATAGCGATTCCAAATGATTCCTTTCTTAAATGAACTATACTTTTCACCCAGATGAATGTCAAGAAAGCGGCAGATTTATCAGACAGATTTCTCTGCAGCGGAAAAGGCCGGCCCTTCAAGCATTATTCTTCAATATGATGATAAATTCGATAAACCTCGCGCTTCGGCAGCGAACGATCGACGGCCGTCTGCTTGATTGCCTCTTTGACCGTCAAGTGCCGCGTGTTCACGTAATAGTCGACATGAGCGTTCAGATCCATTGCCGCCCACCAAAGGGCTTCCGAAGCTTCCTGTTTCGCGGAGCTTCCCTCTACAACGAGGCAGACCTCGCCTTTCAGTGTTTCGCCCCGGTCGAGAAAATCGGCCGCCTCCCCGATGTCCCCCCTGACAAACGTTTCATAGCGCTTCGTCAGCTCGCGGGAAAGCGAAATACGGCGCTTGCCGAAGGCCGCATTTAAATCCTTGATTGTCTCACGGACACGAAACGGCGATTCATAAAAAATCAATGTGAACGGCAGAACGCTCAGGTCCTCCAGCGCCTGCTCTCTCTCCTTCTTAGTCCGGGGCAGAAAACCGTAAAACAAAAAATGATCTGTCGGCAGGCCGGAAGCGATCAGGCCGGTAACTGCCGCATTGGCGCCCGGGAGCGGGACAACCGGGACACGGCGCCCGATGCACTCGGCGGCGAGATCGCTGCCCGGATCCGAAATGCCCGGCGTTCCGGCGTCGGTCACAAGGGCCACATTTTTGCCGGCCTCAAGCTCGCCAATGAGTTTTTTCCCGCTCGTTTTTTTGTTGTGCTCGTGATAGCTGACAAGCGGCACATGGATATCGAAATGCGTACACAGCTTCATGGTCTGGCGCGTATCCTCAGCCGCCAGTATATCCGCTTTTTTTAAAACATCCAGTGCCCGGAAAGTCATATCGTTCAGGTTGCCGATCGGCGTCGGAACAAGATAAAGCGTGCCCGTGCCGTTATTTTCCGTCTGGAAACTCTTTTGCTCCCACATCAGCGCCGCTCCTTTGTATCAATGTTTCTTTTTCCCGTTTTGTCAGATGCTTGATTGTCCATTCCCGCCGCAGCGCCGATGACTTATCCGGCAACTGCTCTTCATAAACAATACGGAGCGGTTTATGGCTGCGCGTATATTTCGCGCCCTTTCCGCTGCAATGAAGAGCAAACCGCTTCCGGACATCCGCCGCATAGCCTGTATAAAGGCTTCCGTCCGTACATTCCAGTATATAGACACTGTAACTTTTCATGTATTCGGCCACACATCCTCCGTGTAGCGCCCCTTCGAATCGTACACGGTAATCGGCGGCAGAACGGCAAGCCCGGATTTCCCGCCCTTTGTTGCTTCGACAAGGACCATATTAGCCGCTTTTTCTTTTCTCGGATGAACAAAGCGCAGGCGTTTCGGTTCCATCCCCGCGAGGCGCATTCCGGCCAGAATATCGGCCAGCCGCTCCGGCCGGTGCACCAGCGCGAACTTCCCGCCGTATTTCAGCAGTCTGCCCGCCGTCACAATGACATCTTTAAGTGTAATCAGTATCTCATGGCGGGCAATGGCCAGATGAGGGTTTAGCTTGCGATCGCGTGCCGCCTCTTTGCTGAAATAAGGAGGATTGCACGTCACCACGTCGCAGTTTCCGTTTCCAAGATAATCGGGAAGCCTTTTCGCATCGCCGGAAATAAAATCAATCCGATCCTGCAGATGATTGAGTGCCGCTCCGCGCACCGCAAGCTCACAGACTTCCGGTTGAATCTCAATGCCGGTAATCCGCCCTTTTGTCCGGCGGGACAGGAGAAAGGGAATCACTCCGTTTCCCGTGCACAGATCGGCGAGCCTGCCGTGCTGAATCGGTACATAGACAAAACGCGCCAGCAGTATGGAGTCCAGTGAAAAAGCAAACCGTTCACTCGACTGAATAATCTGCAGATCCGTATTAAAAAGATAATCGATTCGTTCACTCCGGCCGTCTATTGTCATCTGCGTGCCCATTCCCTTGCAACTGAATTTTGATTTTTACATAAAAACCCGCCGAATAAGGCGAGCCCTGGGAATAACCATGAATAACGGTGCCGCTCCGTCATTTTTTGTTCAGAAAGGACAGGCAAAACAGACAGTCCCCGTCTTTACGTACGCTTCCGTAATGCAGGTTGCAGATATGAAAGCCTTCTTTGTACAGCCGGGCCAGATTATCATATCCTTCGCCGATATCCGGTTCTGAAATTTTATCGCCCGTCTGCCCCTTATTCTCGGTGGCCCGCTCACTATCGGCGTTTTCAATCCGTCTTCTCAGGTTGTGATTTTCAAGGGTGAGATTTTGATTTTCTTCAAGCACTTCGGCCAGCCGGGATTTCAAATGACCGAACTCTACGTAAACTTGTCCCAGCTGCTCTTCCAAATGACTGACTTGCGAGAAAATGTCCTTTTTCTCCAAGTTCATCCACCTCTTATTTAGTGGCTTGCGAAGAAATAGCCCCTTCTTCAATAAGCTCATCCAATGTATATTCTATCACTTTATTTTCATCCTTCAGTTCGATCTGAACAAGACGTTCCAAAATATTAAGTCCGACCACCCGGCCTTTTCCGTGGTGCACATTAATTGTCTCACCCAGATCGGGGAGTGCCCGTTTTGCCGATTCGTACTGATCATTCTCATACTTCAGACAGCACATCAGCCGGCCGCAGACACCGGAAATCTTGGCCGGATTTAAAGAAAGGTTCTGATCTTTCGCCATCTTGATCGATACGGGTTCAAAATCGCCGAGAAAAGTGGAGCAGCAGAGCATCCGGCCGCACGGGCCGATGCCTCCGAGCATTTTGGCCTCATCGCGGACGCCGATCTGCCGCAATTCAATCCGCGTCTTGAAAACCGATGCCAGGTCTTTGACCAGTTCCCGAAAATCGACACGGCCGTCGGCAGTAAAATAGAAAATAATCTTATTGCGATCAAATGTATATTCAACATCCACCAGTTTCATTTCCAAATGGTGGTCGTCTATTTTATGGAGGCAAATATCCATTGCGGCTTCCGCATCCTCTTGATTCTTGCGGACCTGAAGGCCGTCCGCGTCCGTAGCAAGCCGGACGACTCTTTTCAGCGGAAGCACGACATCTTCCTCATCCACCGTTTTTTTGCCGATGACTACTGTCCCGCATTCGATCCCCCTTGTGGTTTCGACAACAACACGGGAATCCTCCGGAATCGCTAACTGATCCGGGTCAAAATAATATATCTTTCCGGCTTTCTTGAAACGAACGCCGACAATATCGTATTTCATAATTAAAGAATACCTCCTAGCCTGATAACGAGCCACTCCATGACACTTAAACTGTTTACATGGGCATCCAGCTGCCTGCGGGCCTCAAGAATCAGGGACATGGCACCTACGGCCTGTTTTTCGGAAAGGCGAAGCAGCTGTTCTTTCAGCCCTTCAGCCTGATCTTCAAAAATCACCGTTTCCGACCGGTTCAAATGCAGCGATAAAATATCCCTGTACCAAAACAGCAACAAATCCAAACCCATGACCATTCGCTGAGCACTATCGAAGGTGGGGGAAAATTTTTCGTAAATGAAAGAAAGGGCAGCTTCGGAAGACAATTGCAGCCTTTGCGCTAATTGTATCACTTGGGTGCGCGCTTCCGCAAACCATTCATCCTTGCATAGAGCGGCGGCGCCCTCATAGTCGTGAGTCAGAGCAGCAGCGGATTTTGCAAGAGCACGCGGCTGATGTTCCTGAAACAGCCGTTCCTCGATCGCTTGATCGGACAACGGAATAAAAGTCAGCACCTGGCATCTTGAAATGATCGTATCCAGCAGCTGATGCATATGAGCCGTAATCAGAAGAGCCAGTGTTCCAGAATGGGGCTCCTCTATAAATTTAAGCAGACTGTTCTCAGCCTGAACCGTCATTTTTTCCGCATCTTCAAGAATGAATATTTTTTTTGAAGACTCCACACTTCGGTAGGAAAATTCTTTCAGCAAAAAGGCAATCTGTTCCTTTTTGATCGTTGCTGCGTCCTGCTCCAGCCGGATGCGTATCACATCGGGATGATTGCCCGAGGCAATTCTCCGGCAATTGCGGCAGTTCCGGCACGGCTCCCCATCCTGCGGTGACTCGCAGAACAGCGTCTGCGCAAGCAACAGGGCAGCCTCCTTCTTTCCCGTTCCTTCGGGGCCTTCCAGTAAATATGCATGCGCCAGTTCATGCCTCTGCACGGCATGCCGCAGCACTCTCACTACTGTTTTCTGCTGACTGTCCAATGTTTTCCAGCTGATCATAGCCATACGCCCACTCACTTACAAAGGATTCGGACTTCATCGTTCCGGCACGCTTCAGACATAAAGATTAATCAGCAGCCCGCGAATTTCGCCGAGACGATCCAGCAGATCGATTCCTTCTTTATTTTTATCCAAAAGATCATTGGTCAGCGCGATCAGTTTCTTATCCACGATCCCAACGAGCTGCTGCTTTGTCCCTCCCTGTTGCCAGGATCGCGACTGCTGCGTCCCGAGTCCCGTCCGCACGGCTTCCTGCATGAATGAACGGACGTATTGTTTATACAGCTGCACATCGTGAATCGTTCGCGATGACGACACCCTTTGCGCCTGTCCGTCGATTTTATCAAGCAGTGCTTTAAGCGCATCCGCATCCAGCGATTGTTTCTTTTCAGAGAGTGTGCTCTCAAACGATGCGGACGATTTTAAAGCAGCCGTACCGCGGCCGGTCTGCGACTCATTGATTTTCGTTTCTCCGCTTATCTTGATTGGCATCTCTTCAGCCCCTTCGAAACAGTAAATGCTTCAAAATTGTTTGAACTGATCGACTTCAAGCACGAAGACGGTTGCTCCCCCGACCTCGACTTCAACAGGATGCATCATATAGCCGTCCGCATTGCTGTCGATCGAAGAGATCGGCGACATCACTTGTTTTCTGCTTTCACAATGTTCTTTAATCAGCCGAAGCAGCTCGTCGACTCTCGTGTCTTTTGTTCCGATCATAAACGTTGTATTGCCCGAACGCAGAAATCCGCCCGTTGTCGCCAGTTTTGTCGCATGAAAGTCCGCACCGATCAAAGCCTCCTGCAGGCGGGGAGCGTCTTTATCCTGGACTACCGTCAAGATCAGCTTCAATAGAAATCATCCTCTCACCTTTTTTGCATATAGCCGGCCAAAAAATGATGAAAATCTTTCAGAATATGATCAAACACCGTATCTGCGCTGTCCTCGCCGTTAATCAGGCAAATACGCTGTTTATTTTCTCTGCAAAGTGTTAAAAACCCTTCCCTGACACGCCGGTGATAGTCCAGTTCCCGCTGCTCGATCCGATCCAAATCACCCGCCGCTTCCGTTACCCCTTTTTCCGGGCTCCCGCTTCGTTCTCTTAAACGGCTGCGTCCTGCTTCCGGCGCAATGTCGATCATATACGTGCGGTCCGGAGTCAGACCTTCCGACACAAAACGGTTAATCGACCGAATCATTTCGATCGGCTGCCCGAGGCCGTATCCTTGATAAGCAATCGACGCATCAATGAAACGGTCGCACAGAACAATCTTGCCCTGAACCAGTGCCGGCCTGATTTTTTCTTCGACATGCTGGCTTCGCGATGCCGCGTAAAGCAAAATCTCAGCCTTCTGAGTAAGCCGATAATATTCGGGATTAAGGATGATTTTGCGTATTTGATCACCGATATCGGTTCCTCCGGGCTCGTGAGTCAGGATATACGGTATATGCCGATTTTCAAGTTCGGCCGCCAGCCTGCCGATTTGAGTGGTCTTCCCTGCACCGTCAGGGCCTTCGAATGTAATAAAAAGTCCTTTGCGATCCATCTTTTCATCGTGCTCCCGTCCGGTAGATAATGATTTTCCCGTGATTGGTACTGTCATTTTGAAACACCGCTCCCGACCGCCGCCAGCCGTTAATGGCGGCAATCTGCTGCTCCGTGATCCGCTCGCCCTCAATAACCGCCGGAATCCCGGGCGGATAAGGGATCACAGGCTCCGCCGCAATCCGGCCGGCTGCGTCCGTCAGATCCGCTTCCTCCGTACCCATCTCCGACCGCGTCCGCCAGGCAAGAGCGGGCGTTGAACAGCGCGGAAAAGGAAATGGCGGCACGCGGCAGGCGGGCGGCTTTTTTTCTAAACCGCCGAGACTGCCGGCGATCCGTTTCAGCGCCGGACCGTAATCGATACGGTCCGTCAGGCCGAGCACAAATAACACGTGGCGCGGATCGGCAAGCTCCGGAAAAATGCCGGCAGCTATCAGCCGTTTCTGCCAGCCAAACCCGGATTCTCCGGTTTCCGTTTCTACCGTTATTTTGAACGGATCGAACCGAAAACGGCCCGCCCCTGCCTCCAGTACTTTAACTTTATCGATAGTCTTCAAAGCCGCAACAAAAGCATCGCGTTCCGAAAATATGTGCTCACGTCTGCTCTGACTGAGATTGGCAAGATAATAGCGTGCCAGATCAAGCGATGCCATAATCGCGTAAGACGGACTGGAAGTCTGCAGCATCGCCCGCGCCTTTTCCACCTTCTCGGCGGGCACGCGCGGGCTGTTAACATGCAGAAACGCACCCATCGTCATGGCCGGCAGCATTTTGTGCGCCGAGTGTACGACAATGTCCGCCCCCATCTCAAGCGTACTCGGAGGAACAGGCGGCCCCATCCTGAAATGCGGTCCGTGCGCTTCGTCTACCAACACGCTTAATCCGTGATCGTGGGCTTCGCGGACCAGGGCGCCGATATCCGCCGCCATTCCGTAGTAATTCGGATAGGTCAGAATGAGTGCCTTCGCCTGCGGGAAGCGATCGACCGCCGTCTTCCAGGCCTCCGGATCGATACCCGCCGCAAGGCCGGATCCGGGATCGACGGAGGGGGCAAGAAAAACCGGGCGGACATCCGCCAGTTTCAACGCGTTGAAAATCGATTTATGACAGTCCCGCTGGACAAAGACGACATCCCCCGGTGAGCAGGCGGCCATGACCATCGCCATATTGCCGCCCGTTGAACCGTTCACAAGAAAATAACTGGAGCGTGTACCGTAGTAATCGCTGAGCAGTGCCTCCCCTTCGCGAAGGATGCCTGTCGGATGGTACAGATCGTCCAGATCGGCAACTTCCGTAGCGTCAAGTGCCAACAAACGCTTATAGAAAGAAGCCGCTTTTTCCGGAAAGATAAGCCCGTCTTTATGGCCTGGAACATGAAACGAGTAGGCCTGCTTTTTTCTGTATTTGAGCAATCCGTCAAAAACCGGTGTCCGGTTCTGATCCATGATGCAAATCCCTTACTTCAACTGATATGCTTATATTTTAACATAATCGAAGAACGATCAGCCAACCCGACTTTTATCCCCCGCCGATTTCCGACAGCCGCGTATCGCGCCCTATTTCAGCCTGCATATTCCTATTTTATTTTTATGCTAAAAAATTCTTATATAAAGAGACTTTTAGACAACGGCAATCTGCATCGTCCCGAAAGCAAAGGTGCATTAAGCCGAAAAACCTTCATCCTGTTTCCTCATTTTGCAGGCATCCGCGTTTTATCTGCCGCGGCTTTTTTTATCACCCGCTGTTCTGAAAAAAATTGAGAAGCCGCTCTTTCTGAGGACTTCTCCTTCCCGATAAACGATTATTTTGTCTGTTCAGTCTGCTTCATTGTTTTCAGCCGGAGCTGAGAAAGTTTATTCACATAATGTTTGTATTTCCAATCGGTCACATCTGTCTTTACGATTTTTTCCTGACAAGAATCACAGATTAATTGATTGCAAATATGAATGCCCGTCTGTTTTACCTGTCCGCAAATCAGGCACGTTTCACCCGTTTGCGAATGCATCTGCATGGCCATTTTCACCACCCCCGTCACAGGATAGCCATTGCCCGATGAATCTATTCATCTGACTTCTTTCAAATATCTTAACCTCTTTTTCATGGCTACAAACATGTATACGAAAAAGTCGTTTGTCCCGTGCTTTTCATATTTTCCAAATGTAGGGACATATTTTTCGGAAAAAGGGAAACGGCTACAGGCAAATAACCAAAAAGAAGTGTCCCGGCTTGCCGCATCAAACGGCTTGTTTTACATGAACAGCCGTGAACGGTTGCGGAAGACATGCCGTCCGGACAAAGTCTCAGCCGATGCGCACGACCGATTAATCGGCAATTTGAAGATCGGGCGCCGTCCGGCTGTTTCCTCCGGACGGATGTCTGGCCCTGCGCACCGTTTCTTCCCCGGATGATAATCCCGGAAAACATATGCATCCGCCCTCCGCCGGTGCAGGCAATCTCAAAAGCATCCGGAAATCGGCGCGGGTCCTTTTCATCAATACTTTGTCAGCCAGTTCAGGATGTTGTTGATTCCGTCGGTCGCGTTCCGTGCCGCAGCCATTCGATCGATATAATCGTAACGGTTGCGGCGGACCCGCTCAACTGTGTCCAGCAGCTTATCGGCCGTCAGTGTATCGTCATCAAGTACCTCACAGAATCCCTTCTCGCGGAAAGACTTGGCATTCAATATCTGGTCCCCCCTGCTTGATCGAAGCGGAAGCGGGATTAAAATCATCGGTTTTTTCAAGGCAAGAAATTCAAATATCGCATTGGAACCGGCACGGGAAACAATCAATGACGACGCGGCCAGAATATCGGGCAGTTCCTGATCGACATATTCAAACTGACGGTATCCGCTTCTTTTCTCTAAATCGGCGTCAATATTCCCTTTCCCGCACAGGTGGACGATCCGATAAGTTTTAAGTAAATTCGGAAGTGCTGCCCGGATCGCTTCGTTTATTTTTCTGGCGCCAAGGCTTCCTCCCATGACTAAAAGCACTGGTTTGTCGTCCCGAAAGCCGAGAAATTGCAGTCCCTTCTGTTTATTTCCCTGCAGCAGAACGTCCCGGATCGGTGCTCCGCTATACACGACTTTCTCCTTCGGAAAATTAGCCGCGGCTTCTTCGAAAGTGACAAACAGCTTGGTCGCAAAATTGACCGCAATCCGGTTGGCAAGACCCGGAGTAATATCGGATTCGTGAATATAGACGGGAATTCGGTTTAACCAGGCGCCGATCACAACAGGAACGGAGACAAAGCCGCCCTTTGAAAAAATAACAGCGGGCTTAATTTTTCTTAAGATAAAAAAAGACTGCATCACTCCGGCGAGCACTTTAAAAGGATCTTTAAAATTTTTCATATCAAAATAACGGCGCAGTTTTCCGCTTGAAATGGCATAATAGTCTATTCCGTGGTTCTGAACCAAGGTTTTTTCAATCCCATTTTTTGAACCGATATAGGCTATTTCCCAGTCATCCTTTAATTTATCGATAAGCGCCAGATTCGGCGTCACATGACCTGCCGATCCTCCGCCGGTGAATACAATTTTTTTTACCATTGATTTTCCTCATTTCATATCTTTCGTCTGCTGACAACACTATAAAGTTTAATACTGCTTCGGCAGAGAGTAAATACGTTTAGCGGGCAGCGGCTTAAATAAGGTCTTCATTATAAACCGCTATAAGTAAAAATCGGGCGATCGGCCCGACTTTTTTTCTCTTTAATAGACTTGTACACGGTTCAGACGGCTCCTTTTTCTTCGGCCTCCGTCGCAAACTGACTGTTATAGAGCTCCGAATAGAACCCTCCCGCCTGCAGCAAGGATTGATGTGTGCCCTGTTCGATCACCTGACCGTGATTCATTACAAGAATCAGATCCGCATCCTGAATCGTCGAAAGACGGTGAGCGATAACAAAACTCGTCCGATTCTGCATCAGCTTCTGCATGGCTTTCTGAATATGCACTTCTGTACGCGTATCGACACTGCTTGTTGCTTCATCAAGAATCAGAATGACCGGATCGGCCAGCAGAGCCCGTGCAATTGTCAGGAGCTGTTTCTGACCCTGGGAAATATTGGTTCCCTCTTCATTCAGCACCGTGTCGTATCCGTCCGGAAGCGTGCGGATAAAATGATCCGCATGAGCGGCTCTGGCCGCCCGGATCACCTCTTCTTTCGTCGCATCCTGACGCCCGTAGGCAATATTCTCGCGAATGGTACCCTTGAACAGCCATGTATCCTGCAGAACCATGCCGAAGAGGTGGTGGAGCTGTTCCCTTTTCAGTTTTGTAATATCAACGCCGTCAACGGATATTTTCCCTGAGCGGCACTCATAAAAACGCATCAGCAGATTGACGAGCGTCGTTTTTCCGGCACCGGTCGGCCCGACAATCGCGACGGACCGCCCGGCCTTGACATCAATATTCATATGTTCAATCAAAGGACTGTCTTCTTTATAGCGAAAACCGACATCTTCGAAGCGGACATGTCCTTGCGGATGTTCAAGCACCGTCACATGCGGAAGATCGGCGACGTCCTCTTTTTCATCCAGAATCTCAAAAATCCGCTCGGCCGATGCGACCGTCGACTGAATAATATTGGAGATATTGGCAATCTGGTTCAGGGGCTGGCTGAACTGGCGGGCATATTGAATGAATGCCTGAATATCGCCGATTTCGATCGAACGCTTGATAACCAGAATACCGCCGACAACCGAAATCAGGACAAATCCTATATTGCCGACAAACATCATTAACGGCATCATAATTCCGGACAGGAATTGGGCCTTCCACGCGGAATCATAGAGCCGTCCGTTTATTTTTTTAAAATTTTGAATGGACTGCCGTTCCCGGCTGTAGGATTTAATAATCTGATGGCCGGTAAACATTTCCTCTACATGGCCGTTCAAATGGCCGATCTGTTCCTGCTGCTGTTTAAAATAACCTTGCGACCGGCGCGTAATGAAGGTAATACCGACAAAACTGAGCGGAAGAGTCAGCAGCAGAACGAGTGTCAGAAGAGGGCTGATCGTCAGCATCATCACCACGACGCCGAGCAGCGTGACAATTGAAGTAATGGATGCCGTCAGACTCTGCTGGAGCGTATTGCTGATATTCTCGGAATCATTCACCGCCCGGCTGAGCACTTCCCCATAAGTACGCGAATCAAAGTAGCTGATCGGAAGCCTGGCCAGTTTTTCGTTCACTTGCTTTCGCAGCACATAGACCATTTTCTGCGAAACACCGCTCATCAAATACTGCATCACGTAAGTGAACAGCGAACTGAGCACATATAAAACAAATAAAACGACAACGATGTTCCAGATATAGCCGAAATCAATCCGGGCATCGGGAACGCCCTTCAACTCCAACATCATTCCCTGAAAAAGTTTTGTCGTCGCGTCCCCCATCAGCTTAGGCGCAATGATCGAAAAAATTGTACTGAGAATCGCCGCCGCAAACACGACGATCAGGGTCCATACATGAGGTTTCAGATAGGTCATCAGCCTTTTGAACGTTCCCTTGAAATTTTTGGCTTTTTGCGCCGGCACACGCATGTGCGCGCGGCCCCAGCCGCCGCTTCTGCCGCGCCGGCTGTCCTCTTCTTTGCTCATGCAAGCTCCTCCTTTTCCAGCTGTGATGCGACAATTTCCTGATAAACCCGGCATGAAGCCATTAATTCTTCATGCGTGCCGATACCCGCGATTTTCCCTTCATCAAGAACAATAATCTTGTCGGCGTGAATGACAGTGCTGACCCGCTGGGCGACAATGATCAGAGTCGACGATCCGATCGTTCTTCTCAATCCGGCACGGAGCCTGGCGTCAGTCCGATAGTCGAGTGCCGAAGAACAGTCATCCAGTAAATAAATGGCGGGTTTTCTGACCATGGCCCGGGCAATGGCCAGCCGCTGTTTCTGTCCGCCTGACACATTCTTCCCGCCTTGCGCGATCACTGAGGCGTACCCGTTTTCCATTTCGCGGATGAATTCGTCCGCCTGCGCAATACGGGCGGCTTCCCTGATTTCCTCTTCCGTCGCCGTGTCGTTGCCGTAGCGGATGTTATCCGCAACCGTTCCGGTGAACAGCACCGCCTTCTGCGGAACATAGCCGATCATCCCCCGCAGTTCTTCAAGAGGCATCTCCCGAATGTCCGTCCCGTTCACAAGAACGCGGCCGCCCGCGGTATCATAAAACCTTGGAATCAGATTCAGCAGCGTCGATTTTCCGGAACCTGTCCCTCCGATAATCGCCGTCATCTCACCGGGACGGGCGCTAAAGGAAATGTGGGAAAGAGCCGGTGTCTCGGCACCGGGAAAGCTGTACGTGACATCGTCGAATGTGACGCCGGCACCGTTTCCCGGGTGGTGCTCTTTCTCTTCCGGATCAATGATATCGGGACGGATATCCAGAACTTCGTTAATTCTGCCGGCGGAAACCTGAGCACGCGGGATCATGATAAACATCATCGCACCCATCAGGATCGAGAACATAATCTGCATCGCATACTGGATAAATGCCATCAGATCACCGACCTGCATATTTCCGCTGCTGATCCGCAGTCCGCCGAACCATACGATGGCAACCGTCGAAAGATTCATGATCAGCATCATCAGCGGCATGGCAGCAGCCATGATCTGATTCACTCGAACGGCTGTCTGCGTCATATCCCGATTGGCCGCGTCAAACCGGCCGATTTCATAATGCGTCCGGTTGAAAGAACGAATGACGCGGATGCCCGTTAGTCCCTCACGAAGCACAAGATTCAGCCGATCCATTTTTTTCTGTATCTCTTTGAAGAGCGGAATGCCCTTTTTCGCGAGGAAAAAAACCGAGATCAATATAGCGGGCAATGCAACAACGAGAACAAGCGACAGTTTTGCATCTTTATAGACCGCCATAATGATCCCGCCGATGAACATCAGCGGCGCCATCGTCATCATTTTGAGCATCATTATATAGACCTGTTCGATCTGTGCAATATCGTTCGTCGTTCGTGTAATCAGAGAACTCGTGCCGACCCGGTCAAATTCTTTTAAGGAAAAGGTCTCGACATGGGAAAACATCCCGTTTCGCAGATCCCGCCCAAAACCTGTTGCAGCCTTTGACGCAAGATAATTGGAAACAATCGTGAAGCCCCCGGCTACAAGGGTCACTACAAGCATTAAAATGCCTGTCTTAAAAATATAAGGCATATCTCCTTTGACTATGCCTGTATCGACTATATCCGACATCAGCGTCGGCAAGAACAGATTAGCCAGCGACTGCAGGAAAACAAAAATAATCGAAAAGACTACCGGGGACAGGTAGGGGCGCAGATATCTTGACAGACGAATCAAATGCTTCCATCTCCAATCAAAATAAATCTCATTGAACAAAAAACATATAAAGTCCCGGGCTACATGCATTTTCGACAGCAGCGGACCCGATATTGGATAATAAACCCATGATTTTTCCGGCCTCCACAATATGTTCCGTTCGATTGAACAACCGGAAATTCGTTCATTTAAACATTATGGGACTTTTGTAAACAGAGGATAACCTTTTTATAATATTAAATAACTTTTTCTGCTATTTATGAACATGAAATTATCGTATCGACATTTATCTGCAAAAAAGGTATTTACCGAAAGTACCGATATAAAAAAGGATACGCACGGTGCATAAAGTCGACAGGAATGAAGCAAAGGCCCGCCAAAATATGAAACGGCCGGACTTTTTGTCATGCTGGCTCAACCGGCTCCAATTCAAATTTCGGAGCGGCTTTTGAGTGATCCGTCGCAACTTTTTAAGATTTAGATGCAACTTTTTTGCGTTTCGGCGCACCTGCTCATTTTCGTTTCAACTTTCGCTGACCTGTTTCAGCTTCCTGAATCCGATCTGGACTGTTGCACAGTATCCCCTCGACTGCAGAATAGTCCATTTTTTAACTCCTGAATTTTACAGGGCACCGGAAGACAGCACAAAATGCACCGTCCGCAGCAAAACCGAAATGTGCACATTTAACAACATCACGGTTTTACTTTACAGGTTAGCAGATGGAATCCTTTTACTCGCATTCCCTGCTACCATTTTCATGCCCGGCTCCGCAGGCAGATTAACACCTTACCTTCCTCCGTGGAAACCCGGGAAACCGCCCATTCCGAAATGATGACGGGCATGTTCCATTAAGCGTTTATACATGAAATGCTCCATCATTCGCTTATGTAAATCATCGCCGTCATCTGCAAATTGTTCTTCAAGGGTTTTAGTGATGCGTCTAAGATAATCGCTGAGATTATTCACTTCCTGATCGTTCAGGCAGTCAAACAGTTCCTGCATTTCAGGTACTGTATCATCCATTTTGTCTGCGACCTCAGCACCTTCTTTGGTCAGTTTGACATTGGAGATACGGCGGTCTTTCGTGGACGTTTCACGTACGATATATCCGTTACTCTCCAATTTCCCGAGGAGCTCCGCTAAAGACTGTTTACTCATATCCAATAGGTAGCAGAGATCTTTCTGGCTGATTTCAGGCTTTAACTTCAAGATGGAAAGTATACGTCCCTGTCCCCTGAGCGGGTTGTTAAAAGGGCCGAAGTTCTTGAAATTTCTCATTTGGTAGCGGTGTAACAGCATCTGCAAATGAATGAGTTGTTCTACAGCTTCCTCCCTTGTACTATTCATCCGAATTGCCTCCCTTTATTGGTTCTGAAACATGAAAAGACTATTGTCAAGTACCTGACTATAGTATAGAAACAGCATCTTATATTGTCAAGTACCTGACCAATATTTGACAGCTATTTGACAGCAATTTGCGGATCGCCATTCAGGCAGCGGACAGCAAGGAACTCACCGACCTGCCGCTTTGGTCGCTGTAATAAGCACTGCCTGATATTTTGCGGCTTTGACTGACATCGGATAGAGTTTTTTCGCTCTCGATTCCGACCCTCAGCCCAAAATCGACCGCCACAATGCCTCACTTTCTTAAAAGAGGCGGAAAAAAAGATCGCCGAAACGATCTTCCTTAATTGATATTCTATTTGTTCTTCCCCCGGTTCGTCACCTTGTATTTTTTGCCTTCTCTGTCGTATGTGATCCATTCGCCGACGGGCTGATCCATATCAAAATGTCCCGATCATTTTACCGTCCCATCCATCCGGTACCATTCCCAATAACCGTCGGCTTTTCCGTCAACAATCTTTCCCTTGGACCATATGGCCTTGCCGTTCGCATGGTACTTGATGGTGTACCCGTTCACGACCTCCTGTTTCTTTCCCTTAACACGATTTGCACGAACTTTGTCGCAGTTTTCATTTTTCAATCCGGACGGGTCCCCATCCTATTTCCTGGACATTATTCCTTTATTTTTATCGAGGCAATACGAATTATAAACATCATTATAAAACTATGAACCAGTTATTATTTATAAAAAACGGGACCGGATTAGCCAGCCGCATGTTGATTTTTGCGATTTGCGATGATCTTAGTCCTGTTATTGTTCAGGATCAATTCCGGCGGTCCTGAACATCGCTTTACAGGGAGCATCCGGCAAATGAACGTCCCCCCGTTCTTCGAGAAAACAAAATGTGTGACGTCTTCGGCTTCCGCCGCCGGCTACTCCCCGCCGCCAGGATGGTCATTCAACGCACGCGGTTTGCTGTTCTGCTGAATTCTCTTCGAGTGAAGCAAGCAGTACCGGTGTCAAGACCAGTCAAGCAGACATTATCAAGGAAGCTTTCACGCTCACGCCTCATGCGTTTTTCCTTTCGTTTCCCAGTTACGTTTCTTTCGCGGCCGCAGCTGCGCGCAATGTGCATTCACAGCGCAAAACCGCAGATAGAAAAACGTGCTGCGGAGGACGCCTTCTTTATCGCCGTCCGCAGCACTCAATGCTTTGTACG
>NZ_JAUUBW010000026.1:0-54250 GCF_036598985.1 Sporolactobacillus sp. KGMB 08714 | reverse complement strand
CGGAAAGCATATCGTCCAGCACGGCTCCGTCCGCGTAAATTTTCACTTTCAGATTATTGTCCATGATCAGTTCCTCCCAAAATAAAGCCTGTTTCTATTGGAAAAACACAGAAATTGTATAGTGAAAACCAATCGCTTTATTCGACGTTGGTGTGCATTCTGGCGGCGTCTTCCTCGGACGTATGATCGCGCCGGCTCAGCTTCAGGCAAAGTGCGTCAAGCGTAATGTGAACTGCCTGATCAAAAAGCGAGCTGAGCAGCTGGATCGATTTTCGGTCCCGGTCGTTTTTCGTTGCACCGGGAACAACGATCGTACAGTCGGCCAGTTCGGCAAGCGGAGAATCCGGCTTGCTTGTCGCAGCGATGATCGTCAGGCCTTTTGCTTTCGCCGCTTTTGTGTCATTGACAATGTTTTTCGTCTTCCCGGAACCGGAAACCGCAAAGTAAACATCTCCCTTCGCGATGGCGGGTGAAATCGTCTCACCGATTGCGTATGAGGTATAGCCGATGTGCATCAGCCTCATCGCGAATCCCTTGGCCTGGAATCCGCTCCGGCCGGAGCCGTCGACAAAAATCCGCCTGTTCTTATTCAGAAAAGTCATTGCCTGCTCTAATTGGCTTTCATCCACCTGACGAATCACATCTTTAATTTCATTCACAATTAAATCAAGTGTTCTCAATTTTATGCCATCGCCTTTCTGAAATTTTGTGCGGCTAAAGCCATATCACCGGCCTTCGTGATCCCCGAACCGACAATCACGATTTCGGGAGAAGACTCCCTCATTTTTTCGATGCCCTCTAAATTAATGCCTCCGGCAATCGCAATTCTCCGGATAGACGGAAAATGCTTTTTAAAAGCCAGAATGTCTCCGTTCGGATCGGCAGTTGCGCCTTTATCCACCGAAGCGTGCAGACAGTAAATCGCATTTGGAAAATCGGTGATCCGATCGATCGTTTCAGGCGCACACTCGAGAAGATCGATCATCATTTCATGGCCGGTCTGCTCTGCAACCCGATAACATTTTTCAATTGTCGCGACTGATGACGCTCCCATCACGGTCAGGATATCCGCACCGCTTTGATAGCCCCGGTAAATTCATAGTCGCCTTCGTCAATCGTCTTCATGTCTCCCAGCAGGGGGGTACCCGGCGCCGCCTTTTTCAGCACGGCAAGCGCCTGAACACCATAGTCCTTGATTAAAGAGGTCCCGGCTTCAAGAATATCTGAATAGGGGGCCAGTTTTTTAATCAATGATTCAGCCTGATCAAGGGAAACGCGGTCAATTGCAACTTGTAGTTTCAACGGTCTTTCACCTTCTCTACACATGTCATGGTTTTTCCTGACGAAGCCAGTTTCAGATAACGTCAAAGGTCTCCTCGTCGTTTGATTTTACGGGTATGATAGATTTTGTCACGTTTCCCTTTATGAATCTGTCAAGCTGCCCGCGGTCTGGAAGTCCCTCATTATCACTGATATGCTGCACCTGAATCGCACCGATCGCATTGCTGCGCTGCAAAAGTTCGCGGTCCGGGAGATGTTCGAGCAGCCCGGTAATCACGCCAACCGCAAATCCATCGCCCGCGCCGACTGTGTCAACAACGTGATCGATTTTAAAACTCGGGACAATGGTTTCAGCGAATGCGCCGTCCCGATGTCTCTTTTTGCGGTACGAGCCGGAATCCCCCAGCTTGATAATCACATCTTTGGTCCCCTTTTTTAGATAAAAATCGGCAATTTCCTCTTTTGTCTTTTTTCCGGTGAGCCGTTTGCCTTCTCTGAATCCCGGAAGAACGACGTCGCATAGACCGGCCAGCTGATTGATTCTCGCCGTCATGGCCGCTTCGCCTTTCCAAAGGGCCGGGCGAAGGTTCGGGTCAAACGTGGTCAGCAGGTGATATTCACGCGCTTTTTGGATCAGCTCCAGAGCGGCCTCGAAGGTTTCAGGGCTGAGAGCCGGAAAGATGCCCGTCATATGAAGCACTTTTACTCCCGAAAAGTCAATTCGATCAATGTCATCTGGAGACATTCCTGAGGCGGCTGATCCTTTTCTGAAATAGACGACTTCCGGATCCCCGGCATCGTTCTTGCTTTTTAACTGAAATCCCGTCGGACGGCCGGAGAGAACCGAAACTTCCCCAGTTCCGACACCTTCATGTTTCAAGAAAGACCTGATATATCGGCCAAACGGATCATCACCGACCCGGCTGATCAGCGACACACTGTGTCTAAGCCGTGAAACACCGATTGCTACATTGACTTCGGCGCCTGCGATATATCTCGTATAATGCTGTACCTCGCTCAACTCGCCCTTCTGATCCGCAACAAACATAACCATCGGTTCACCGATCGTGATTACTTCACTCATGTTTTTGCCTCCTCACAGATTAAAGCATTTAGTACTTTATTAAACTCCCTTCTAATAACCTCGGCACCATCTATCGGGTACTCCATAACCAGCGGAATGTCTTCCGGACATGCGCGTATTGCCCGGCGCCAGTCAATCTCGCCGTCATCCAGAGGTACGGTATGCGGGCCGTCTGATGAGGATACATTTTTCAGATGGAAAACAGTCGCCCGAGCACCGACTTTTTTTAAAGCATTCTGCGGATCTTCATGCAGCCAGAGCCAGTTTCCGAGATCAAAAGTATAGCCGACAGGTATGCTTAACTTGTGTAAGAGTTCAAGAGTATCCGAAACAAAATTCAGTCGTCCGTTTGCCAACGTCTGATCATTTTCAATAGTCAGTTCTATCCGATATGAATCAACCAGACGTGCGATCTCACAGGCACCATTCTTGTCAATTCCGTCAGGTTCGCCGATGTTCAGCTTTACGCTCCGTGCGCCGATCATTCCGCCTTCCTGTAAGTATTTCTCCAGGTCCGGTGAAACGATGCCGTCTATAAACAGTTTTTCAGGAACGGAATAGAGCACGCTCAGTCCGGTCTGCACCGCTTGCTTCCCGCATCGCTGTATATCTTCAGGTTTAACGTTTTCTGAAAAATACTCTCTGCGGCATTCAATGCCGGACGCACCGAGCCTTTTTACATCCGCAAACAGTTCAGATTGCTTTTTCACACCGGTGTCCAGCAGTTTCTTATAAACGAGTGTATTGACGTAGAGATCTCTCACCTGGAATCCTCCTTCATGTGTATCGATTAACGAAATCGGTTTCAAAAAATGGCAAAAATTAATTTGTCATTCCGTCGACCCCCTGATCACTAAATTGGCCGGAAGTTCGAACAATTCAGGCGCTCCGGTTCGTTTGCCTTCCAGGCGGTCAATCAGCAGTTCCGCCGATTTTCTGCCCATCTCGTAAGGATCCTGTTGAATGACCGTGATGCCCGGCGGAATCAATTCACCCCATCCCCAGTCATCGTAACCGTAGATGCCGATTTCTTCCGGAACGGACCAGCGAAGTTCGTGCAGAATCTGCAGGAGAATGAGCAGCACCTGTCCGTTCACCGCAAACAGCGCCATCTTTTCATCCGGATAAAGCCTTTTCAGCCGCATTAATTTTTCTTTTATTGCAGGACGATTATTTTTATCAATAATCAGCGTACTGTCGCCGCTCTGATGCAGCGCATCCTCAACCGCCCGTTGACGGATCGACCGGGTGCTGATGCTGTTAATAGCTTCGGAGACAAAAAATATCCGTGTGTAATGATTTTTTATCAGATAGGCCGTCGCCTGGAAAGTTACATCGTAGTTGTTCGACGTCACGCAATCAAACAAAAATTCCTCAATCTGACGGTCGATGAGCACAACCGGTATCCCTTCTTTATTCATTTCAGTATAAATCGTGCTGGAATAACCAGTCGGATTGATCAACAGCGCATCCACATTATGATCAATCAATGACAGAATACCCTCTTCCTCCTCTTGCTGACTGTTATCCGTGTTCAGAATCAATATGTGGTAATCGCGCTGCTTACAAATGTCATTAACACCCTTCATTAAAATAGACGAAAAGGGGTTCTCGATATCTGCCACAACGACACCAAGGAGGTTCGTCCTCTTAGATTTCAGGCCTCTGGCGATGCTGCTGGGCCGGTAGTTCAGCTCATCAATAACCTGCCCGATTCGTTTTTTTGTTTTCAGCGACATGTATTCATACTTTTTATTCAAGTATCGTGACACCGTCGTTGTTGAGACACCCGCCGCTTCGGCTACAGCGGATATGGTTGCATGTTTTGCTATTTCATTTTTCTTCATCGGCGACCACCTGGCGTCTTTCTTCAATTTCCAGAACCTTGTTAATCGATTGCTAATGTAATCATTATAGCGCTTTCATTAGTAAAATCAAGCCAATTACATCATTTTCATCATTCCCTATTTCATATTTTGCGCGTCTCCCTGCTGCCGAGCGTCTGAAATCTGCAACTGGCCGGATTTTCCGGACCCTCCCCAAGGGTTAATCGATTAACACTTTGAACATCTTCATTCTGAATTATTTATTGTTCATTCTGGAATCCCTTTCATAAAAATAATTGTAACAAAAAATGACGATACACCGCATCGAAAGTATCCACTTCTGATTTCGTGATTTTAATACCATTCAAGATAAATAAGGCAGAAGCTTGCCTGCCCTTAAAAAATGTTTTCACTCCGCGAAAATTTTCCCAGTGAAAAAGCCCGGAATAAAGCATGTTTTTGAGTAGGGTTCTATTTCGCTCCCAATCAGCCTAAAAATTTTTTTGAATTTCCTCTTGCATATTTCTTCATAACTGGGTATAATATTTCTTGTTCTGATTCATTACCCCATGGCCAAACGGTAAGGCAGCGGTTTCTGGGGCCGCGATGTTCTGGTTCGAATCCAGATGGGGTAATCACACAAGGGTCCGTAATCCTAACTGTATTAAGGATTACGGGCCCTTTCTCTATAAGAATGTCACGGGCTGTGTCACGCGTGTGTCACGATCCAATTTTTCCACTGTCTGAAGCAGCACGAGTTGTGGGCGATTCCTCATCCGAGTTGCCCGCTTTTTGTGACGATTTTTCATCGGGTTACAAATTCTCTTCCTTTGTTTCACCAGCCGACAGCTGGACCAGTCCATCCAGATCCTCTGCCACCTCCTGATCCCGGTTCGGATACAGGTGCCCGTAGATCCCCAGCGTGATCTTCACATCGGAATGCCCGAGTCGGTCTCGGATAAGCAGGGGATCGGCCTTTCGATGGATCAAAAGGCTCGCATGGGAATGGCGCAGGTCATGAACCCGAATGCGCGGTATCCCCACCTCCGCGGCCTTGCCGGATATCTAAACTGGAGGAAATGCTGATGGACTAATGAACCCCGATACCCGATGAGAGAGGTTCATGAAAAATCCATTTAGATACCCCGGAATCAGTTATAATGGGGATAACAGTTGTGTTGCATAGTTGGCTGAAGAGAGTTTCTGCTATGATTCGGAAAGTAGGGTGAGGCACAGGATGGCTGATGGAGAAGTTGATCAAGATCGCTATGCCGTGAAGAAGCTCCATCTGGCTTAGACCTATGGTCTGATCTATCGGGACCCAAATCCATCCGGCAGCTCAAGAATTTCGATGATAGATCGATCAGGACCGGCACCGGTTTACCGAGCAAATTCACTTTTTGTAAGTGTGGCAGGAAATGGGAAATAGACTAAAAAACTGTCCTAAAACGAAGTGAATCTATATGCACGGTTAATTCCTGACACAGCTAAAGTATTAAAACAATTTTATAATAATTGTAATCTTTTTTAAGTGATATTATTTTGTTAGGTCATTCAGGGTTCTCTCATGCGAGCCTGATATACTTATTGCTTTGGACTCCTAATAGAGTAGGACAGGCCGAAAGACTATTATGCTAACGCTGTGCAGGGTTAATTGCTTATTATAGGCCTTGAAAAATGGCGAAGAAAAAATAGTTCATATACGGAGACAATAACATTGAATTATCATTTGGGGTTTTCATTTAAAGGCTTTATGGTTTTTTTATTACCAATGATACCAAATATATTTTATTTTCTAATTCCTACATCAGGTGCATCGAGAAGTAATATTAATAGTCATATCGTTTTAGATGTTTTGGAACACGGAAGCCAGGCATTGTTTTTCTTTATGATAATATTTGTAATAAGGAAACAGATATATAAGAATATATGTCCTTATACAGTTGGTATGGCAATCATGCTATTGTTTTATTATGTATTTTGGATTTTCTGTTTTACTGGTGAATCAAATATAATTATTCTATTGGCAATGGCAGTTCTGCCAGTAATATATTTTATATTAGCAGAAATATGGCTTAATAATTATCTGTCTATTATACCAACTGCACTTTTTGGCATCATTCATGTCATTATTACATATTTGGATTTTAGTTAAGACAAAACAATGATGATTTGATATGGAACTAAGTTAATTCACAATCTACTTAAAATACGAATTATAGACCTCTGAAATTTTAAGGTTCCATTAAAAATTATTCAAGTCATTATTTCTATTTTAACGCTAAATTGCAATAATAATTTAGCAAAATAATTGCTTCGGTTTTAATGGAATGATACTTATTCTACTGTGTGAATACCATATGATCTTCAAAGAAAAGAGACGGATCAGGTATGCTGCTCATCATTTGAACCGCCTCGACAGTTAATCAAAGCTTAATGATTCGTGTGTTTAATTTAAGAAATACCTGCATTTAATCCTTGAAGAAAGGGATTGGTGAACCTCTTCTGGTGTCCTCATCCCCCCCTCGATAACTCGATGCCAGACGTATTGGGATCTGAAAGAAAATGGCCGGATATTAAGGGCTTAGGGAGAAAAGCACAACGTGAAGGCCTGTTCATGAACATTTATAAACATGGAGACAGATCGCTGAAAAATCGATAAAATGCAGATGAGCTGATGAACCACGATACTCAAACAAAAAGGTTCATGAAAAACTCATTCAGGTACCCCGGAATCAGTTATAATGGGAAAAATAGTTCTGTTGCGCCGTTGACGGGTACCATGCAACCGTCGATCGGATTTAGGAGGCTGCACCCAATCAAAAAAAGTAGAGTCGGAACTGAGAAAAACTTATCAGTCGCACCGAAATGAGGGAAAGCCGCACCTAAATGGGAGAAAGCCGCACCGAATGCAGCTGAACTTGCACCGAAAAAGAGCGGTTGCTCTGAATTAGGCCTAACTCGCACCGAATCGGGTTTGAATCGCACCTAAATGGGAGAAAGCCGCACCGAATACAGCTGAACTTGCACCGAAACGTTAAACAGCCGGTTTCAGGAATGTGTATCGGTCAACATATCCGGTTTATCGGTCGGCGCAGTAACTTTATCGGTCGACATGCCTCGTTTATCGGTCTTTACGGCAATTTTATCGGTCAATGTACCTCGTTTATCGGTCGGCGTGTCCAAATGGCGCCGGACTCACCCTGAATCCGGCTGAATCAGCATGGCAAAAATTCATTTGTTCCACATTTTAACAGATTTTCGCTTCATTCCTATTGATGTTTCACAGTACGACGCTACTCCGCAACAAGGTTTTTGATCTGTTGAAAATGATAGATATTCCCCCTCTGTGTGTCAGTAGGGAGGGTGAACTTCATAAGGGACGTCTTGGAACGCTTGTACCGGCAGTTTTATTTGATACCCCAGCAACACCGTACACGTTCAGCGGATTGAAGAAAATTGCCAAACGCTCGTTCAACATTTAGACAAGGAAGATCTGAAAAGGATGCGTCACATCTTAGATGAAAAGGATCTGCGCTTAAGCGAAGTCTCGCTGGATAGTTTCATTCGAGGATTTCAACTGGGGTCGGCCTTATTTTATCAAATGAGGGATTATGAAGGATTTTCTGATGAGCGTTCAAAGTGCTCAGAAAAATGGGTTCCCCTTTTCATCCAAATGAGTCATGATAATCTTTGAAATGAACCGTCTGTCCATCAATGGAGTGGCTGAATACTTAAACGATTCATAGGTATCCATTCTCGGTGGGGCGGCCGCCCCCCGCCCCAAGTGGCGTCCCTCCTCCCGGAGTGTTTGCCTCCCCCAACCTCTTTTACACAATAATTACTGTTACAACTACAGCGACTGCCATGGACGAGAAAATAAAGTCCTAGACTGTCGCTGTTTTCATTGAACTAACATTACTCGTTAGTTCAATCATATCGTTGTGCTGCAGCCCCTATCAGGATAGCGCTCGCGATAATACTGAAGAGATGCTCAGCTCGTGGGGCGGACGAGGGCTGGTTGCTGAGCCACGCAAGCGCAGCAGCTAGTGAGAACAGGTCATCACCATCCATGTCGGTACGCGCCAGACCCTCGGCCTGAGCGCGAGCGAGAAGTCGCGTGCCTGCCATGCGCATCGTGACGCATGAAGCGTGGAGTGCGGACTCCGTGTCATCCTTGGCTGCCATCATCGCGTCCACAACACCTTGATAGTTGCCCGTGAATGCAACGACGTCGCGCAGCCACGACACGAGTGCATCATCGGGTGAACCCGCAGTTTCGAGCTCACGTGCCTTTGTCGTAAACTCGTCGAAATTTGCGCGGAGCAAAGCTTCGAGCAGCGCCTCTCTCGTCGGGAAATGACGATACAGTGTGCCAAGCCCGACACCAGCTTTGCGAGCAATTTCGCGCAGCGATGCATCGACGCCGTGCTCAGCTACAACGACGCTCGCGACTGCGAGTATGTGCTCATAGTTTTTCTTCGCATCAGCCCGCATAAAATTCCTCCTTGACATATGGAGCGGTGCTCCGTATAATGATAAGCGGAACAGTGATCCGATTAAGCGAAGCACTGCTCCGATAAGTATAACTCATTTGCATGAAAGGAGAAAGTAAGATGTCTACAGATACAATGAAGGCGATTCGTCTGCATGAATTCGGCGGCCCTGAGGTAATGCGTTACGAGGAGGCGCCGATTCCCGTGCTGAAGCCAGGTGAGGTGCTTGTCCGCGTTCACGCGGTTGGCATCAACCCCCCCGACTGGTACCTGCGCGAGGGGTATAAGGATCTCCCTCCTGAGTGGCGGCCGCCGGTGCCCTTTCCCGTCATTCTGGGCTCGGACGTGGCGGGCGTCGTCGTGGCGGTAGCTGCGGATGTGCAAGGTTTCTCCGTCGGCGATGAAGTTTATGGCATGGTTCGCTTCCCTAGCTTTGGGGAGAGCGCTGCTTATGCCGAGTACGTCGCCGCGCCAGCTTCGGACCTTGCAATCAAGCCGGCTAGTATCGATTATGTGCACGCCGCTGGGGCGCCGATGGCAAGCCTCACCGCGTGGCAGTTCCTGATCGAACTGGGGCACAATGAACCGAATCCGCTTCAACCGGAGATGCATCGTCCGGTGCCGCTCAACGGCAAGACGGTGCTCGTCAATGGTGCCGCGGGTGGCGTGGGGCACTTCGCGGTGCAACTGGCTAAATGGAGGGGGGCGCACGTCATTGCGGTGGCATCGGGCACGCATGAGTCGTTTCTGAGCGGGCTCGGTGTCGACGAATTCATCGACTACACCAAGAGTCCTCCCGAGGACGTCGCCCATGACGTTGATCTCGTCCTCGATGCCCTCGGCGGTCCTACTACCGGTCGTTTCTTGCGTACACTCAAGCGTGGCGGCGCCTTATTCCCAGTGTTCTTAGGCTTCTCCGACGCCGAGGAGGCCGCGAAGCTGGGCGTCACGGTATCGATGACCCAAGTGCGCTCAAACGGCCCGCAGCTGGCGGAATTAGTCCGCTTGCTTGATGCCGGGACGGTTCGCGTCGCCATCGACAGCACGTTTCCACTTTCCGATGCTCGCAAGGCCCATGAACGAGCCGCCAGTGGACACATTCAAGGCAAGATTGTGCTCACGGTCGTGTAGGACGACAGCATGAATGATTATCGCAGTCCTCTTGAAACACAAATGAGTTTTGAAGAAATTTGCTAACTTAATTAAGAAAAAAAGGATGAACAACAATGATTAATACTTATGAGTTATGTTCACCTAAATCCGTCTGATGTGAATGAGTTCACTGCAGACGTTCAGGCCGTCGCTTCCAGCACGAGAGCGGAAAAGGGACGCCTCTTTTATGCCTTTACTTCGGAAGACGCGCATGATACGGTAATCAAATCTGATTAAGAGCTTGATAGTGGCAAAATTCTATTTTATAAAATAATAGCACAGCCATCCGTGATAATAATATTGGCTGCATTTATTAAAACCTATATCTTTTGTGATCACTTGTGTGTACTCACCGTTTTTATCGTTGCTCATAAAATAATTAAGTTTCACTTTTTCACAAGCGATTATCACTTGTCCATTGTACTTTAAAACACGATAGATCTCCTCTAACCCACGTACATATGAAGGCCAATGGAAGTGGGTTTGAAATGCCGTGACTAAGTCAAAACTATTATCTGGAAATGACATTTTCTCTACACTCATCACTGAAAAGGAGATATCATCGGCAGCATTATTCTTTCTTGCCATTGTTATTGCTGTTTCAGAAATATCAATACCCGTTACAAGACTTGAAGGTGCTCTCTGAGAAAGATATTTTGTTGTCAATCCATTCCCTGCACCTACATCAAGTATCGTTCCGTTTTGAGGTATATTGGCAAACCCAAGGCCCCATTTAACCATTGGAAAATAAGCTTTATTCCAAAGTTTCATCATTATCTTTCCCACCCATCCCTCAGGTTTTTTAGACTGAGCTAATAGTATTGAGAACGGCAATAAAATCTCCTCCCTGTAAGATTCATCTCGGAGTAGTATAATTTCAATTTATTATAAGATAATTAACTTCTGTTTAATACTTCAACTTCAATTTTCCAAATAAAATCAGTAGAGCTTTCTGAACAAATTTCTTGAGGATTCTAGGCGAGACGAATAATTCTTCAGAAAGGCTTCAAAAAGGCGTTCTGTTCAAGGGTCTCAGTGAATTCAGAAGAAATAAGCTTGGTGGCAGATCGAGAGGAAATGGCTGGAAATTAAGGGCTGGAGAGTGAAAAGGCCAGCGTGAAGGCCCATGGATGAACATTAATACGATAGAAAACAAAGCGATGAAATCCTGATGAGTCAATGCAATATCCAAATGGAAAGAACGATGAGAAATTGCGTCAGATCACTCGGAATTAGCTATAATGAAGAAAATGATTTTGTTGCAAAAATAACGGATACTGCGGAGCGGTTCAATTGGATCCATAAGTCGATCCGAAATGCCAGAAAGCTAAACGGAGTTTTAAAAGCAGGCTAGATAAAAAACTTTAAAAGGGGATTTTTACATTGGCATCTATTTCTTTGAGCCGCTCGGCTTATGGAGAACATCCGTCACAATTCGGAGTACTGCGGATGCCTAAGTCGGCTGATAGTTGTCCGGTAGTTGTGACGATTCATGGCGGGTTTTGGAAAGCGAAGTACGGCCTTGAGGAAATGGATCCGCTTAATGAAGATTTGGTTCGCCGTGGTTACGCCGCCTGGAATATCGAATACCGCCGTGTCGGAGAAGATGGAGGAGGGTGGCCGGGGACCTTTCATGATGTTATAGATGCCGTTAATCACTTGTCTGAACTCGGGAAATATTTTCCGCTTGATCTTTCTCGTGTAGTGATTCTCGGGCATTCGGCGGGTGGGCATTTGGCTCTCTGGTTAGCTTCCCGTTTCAAAGATCAAACGGATGAAATGGGCAGTCCATTGGCAATACATGTACGGGGTATTCTAAGCCTGGCCGGTGTTTCCGATTTGCAAAAGATGTGGGAAATTGATCTTGAAAAAGGAATGAGCAGTCCAGTTGAATCTTTTCTAGGCGGAACACCGCGGGAAGTTCCGGCTCGTTACCATTTAGCTTCACCCAGTGAATGGTTGCCTTTGTATGTTGAGCAAATTTTAATCCATGGAGACCGTGACTGTGATGTTCCGATCGAATTGAGTGTTGCATATCATCGTCGGGCGATGGCACTGGAGGATAAAGTCAGATTGATTGTTCTCCCGGGAATAGAGCATTTTAAACTCATCGATCCGTCGTCTTCAGCATGGAAATCAGTGACGAATTCACTGGAAGTTTTATTGGCGTAAAGGCCGCTCATGGTTTTGAACCCCAACAAGCTGCTGTCGTATGGGAACAAATGGATAGATTCAATTGAAATTCCATTTTCAACATGAATCTTTCATTATACAGTTCTGCTGAGAAAAAGGTTATTTGATCCGTTGAAAATGATAGATATCCCCCCTCTCCTCTGGTACTGTGTGTCGTTGAGAAAGGTGAACGTTATGAAAGACGTCCTCGAAACGCTGTACCAGTGTTTCTATTTCATACCCCGGCACACCATACGGGCCAAAAACGAACGGATTTTGAAAGGACAGCTGAATAAGGAAGATTTCGTCCACATTCTCCGCTTGACGGATGCAGCGAATCTTCAGTTAAGGGAAGTCTCGTTGGATAGCTTCCTTCGGGGCTTTTAACACTAGCATTTTTTTGTCAAAAAAGATAAAACAATGTTGACATTTTGTTTTACTTTTTATATATTTAGCCCTGACATTGAACTAGTAAAGGAGAAGATGTCATGGCCTTTCTCGAATTACAAGCCATTCACAAGTCGTACTTTTTAGGAAAAGAAGAATTTCCCGTCCTGAAAGGCATTGATCTTCGATTGGAGCGGGGCGAATTTGTCTCGATCCTGGGAGAATCAGGGGGCGGCAAATCAACCCTGATGAATATTATTGGCGGACTGGATCGTGAATTCACCGGTCAGGTCATGGTCGACGGGCATCCGCTCGACCATACCCGGCAGAAGCAGCTGGATGACTACCGCCGCAGTACCATTGGCTACATTTATCAATCGTATAATTTAATCAGCCATCTGAACATCGTTGAAAATGTTCTGGCCTCTCTGGACATGACGACGCTTACCGGGAGCCAGCGAAAAGAACGGGCCGTCGCGTTACTTAAAAAGGTCGGTCTCGGCGATCAATTAAAGAAACGCCCGAATCAACTCTCCGGCGGGCAAAAACAACGGGTAGCAATTGCACGGGCGCTGGCCGGCAATCCTGAAATCATCCTTGCCGATGAACCGACAGGCGCTCTGGACTCCGGGAACACCGCAGAGGTTCTCAAACTTCTGGAGGAGATCGCAGCAGAGGGTAAACTGGTGATCGCCGTCACCCATTCCCAGGAAGTCGCCAACCACGGAACACGGATTGTCCATCTTACGGATGGAAAAATTGATGGCGACACTCGGATTAAGCAAGCCTACCCAATGCCGCAGGATACCGCGAAGGACTTTCGGGCAAAGCCGCTTTCCGCCGGAGCAAGTTACAAGAATGCGTTCAAGCACCTCACCTTTAATTTCTGGCGCAATTCGATCATTATGCTCGGAACGGCCATCGGACTTTTTGCCGTCCTGCTCTTCAGCGGACTGGGTAACGGTATCAATGCCTTCATCCAGAATCAAATCAACTCGATGGTCAACCCCGATTCGATTACGGTATTAAAGAATCCCAGCGGCAAAAAAATGAGCAGCACAGAACTGCAGCAGTCGATGCAGCAGTTCGCCAATGATCCATCCAGGCTGCTGCTCACCAGCAGCCAGGTGGACCGCCTGCGCGGCCTGAAGCACGTCAACAGAGTGGAACCAGGTTACCAGTTAAGCACATACACAGTGTCTTATAACAAGAAAAACTCTAACGGGACAGGCATCCAGACCTGGACGAAAGCGTTCTCCGGCAACACAATTAAAACCGGCCATGCACCGGGGGATAACGAGATTGTCATTAACAAGAACCAGGCGATCGCTCTGATGAGTGCCAAAACCTACAAACAGCTTCAGGGGAAAACGATAACACTGACCCTGCCATGGATCAATAAGCAAAACCAGCCGATTCAGATGACCGGTAAGTATAAAGTTGTCGGATTTTCAGACAGCGCCCAGGTCCTCCCGGCAGCAACAAACTACAATACTATGCATCAGCTGATCGAGAAATATCACGGCATTGCGGGCGCAAACTTTGTCTCCGTCAACGTCACCGGACCCACTTACGTCAAACAGGTTGCGAACACCATTCAGGGACTAAAGGATCATGGTAAATACAGCTACGGGGCCATCACGGTCGGCGATATTCTGGATACGGTCAATCAGTACGTCCAGGTTGCATCGATTGTTCTCGCAGCGATCGCCGGCATATCGATCGTGGTTTCCGCCTTGATGATCATCGTGACTATGTACATGTCAGTATCTGAACGGACTAAAGAAATCGGCATCCTGCGTGCGCTGGGTGAACGAAGGAAGGATATACGCCGGCTATTTACCGCCGAGTCGATCCTGATCGGCCTATTTTCGGCAGCACTCGCTCTTATTCTGGCTTACGGCTCAAGCGTACTGCTCAATCATGTGCTGTATAAAATCGTCAAGTTTAACATCGTCCAGATTACACCGGCCAACATCATATCAACAGTAATCATCGCTCTGGCGATCTCATTTCTTGCCGCTCTTCTACCGGCAAGACGGGCTTCACGGCTTAATCCGATTGACGCTCTGTCCGCTGACTAATTTTCGGATTAAGAAACATAAAAAAAGAAAAGGCTCTTTGCCGGCATTGTCCGGCAGAGAGCCTTTAATAAATGCCGAAATCCGGTAACACAAAATCTTTTTCCTTTAAGTTCATATAGCCGGGACGGAAAAATTAAGGAAAGAATGAGATTACCTGTCAACAATAAAGATGTTTTTTATCCTATTAAAATATTGCTCAAAATACTGCAATCAGATGGAAGAAGGAATAATTAATTGAGGAAAAATATAGAAGAAAATTTACCCATCAGAATCAGATATAGATTTAAAATCATAAGAGCCAGACGATTTTAGGCCACTAGATGATCATGAATATAATAAAATTTTCATAAAAGTCAATTATTCAAGGATCATCTTCATATTCAACGGCGATAGCGTGCAGAACCGATGACTGGATAAACCAGTTTCAGATTTGAGCAGGCATCTCTAATATCTCCCTGCCCGTCACATTCGTATGTACCACACTGTTTTTCCGTTTCTCCATGATTCGGACTCTCCCTGAACATTCTTTTGCTAGTTTAACGGACAAATTATCCACAAGCCGATATTTTATAATTTCCTAAACAATAAGAAAAGAAGAAAGACGGGACTTTTGTCCCGCCTTCTTCCTGAGGTTAAAGTGATTCTTTCGCGGGAGCGGACGCCGTCTATCTAATGATTGCCATGAGTTCTTCGTTTGGCAAAAATGTCGGTGTTATGGATCTTGGCCGTCAGCAGGCAGCTGTCTATGCAAATGCCGTCAGACGCTCCGGCGTTGAACGCGTCGTTAATTTAAGCAGTGTCGGAGCTAATTTAGGCAAAGAAGCGGGCACGCTCTATATTTACAATATTATTGAAGGCATTCTAAGCAGTCTGGACGGCGCGGGAATCACTTTTGTACGCCCAACGAGCATGTAGCATGTATTACAATTTATTCGGCTTTCTCAATACAATTAAAACACAAAGGGTTATTGCGGCCAATTATGGCGGCAACGTCACGCAATCCTGGGTAGCAAACGTCGTTGCCGTAGAATTAATGACACCGCTGACCGGAACCAAAGTACGCTATGTTGCCAGTGATGAATTGACGGGACAGGAAACTGCGCAGATTTTAGGCAAAGCAATCGCTGTGCCTGATTTGAAATGGGTCGAAATCAGCGATCAACAGCGGCTCGAAACATTGGAAAAAGCAGGAATTAACAAAACGATTGCAGCCGGTCTCGTTCAGATGTCGGCAAATCAACGAACCCCTGCCTTCTATGAGGACTATCAGCGTCATCACCCAAAATTGGGCAAAATCAAGATGGTGGATTTCGCCAGTGACTTCGCCAGAATATTTAGCAAACAATAAAGCAAGCTGGATCAAAGTTAAAATTTTTTTGACATAAGCTTATAAGCTTCATGAATTCATGCTGATTTCATGAAGCTTTTTGATTTACCCTTCTTTGGGCCGGCATGTTCTGGAAAAATGTCACTTAAGAAGGAAACACACAGAATGTTTCCCTTTGAGAAGCATCTGTTCTTTGGGTAAAAAAAGCTGAAATTTGAATTGAATCCGGCTGAGTCAACGTGATAAAAAACATCCATTTTATATTTTTTCGGCTCTTAACTTCATTGCTATCGATTTAATGCATAATACAACGCCGCTGCGCGATAAAATCATTGATTATTTCACTCAAAAATGATCGATATCCCCTTTCTGTTGCGGTACTGTGTGCCGCAAAGAATTTTCATAGTAAGATGTTCCCTTATCTATTATTTCAAACGATACTCGACACCAAGTACTTTCTCTTTTTCAAGCTTTTTCCGGTTCCCGGCTTCGCTGAAACCAGCCGGAAACAAGGATGAGCAGCAGAGCGCCAAGGCCGATCCAGCAAAAAATAAAGATCATTCGTTCAAAGTCCGACCCGCTGCTGGAATAGAGCACATCCTTGATCGACTCCATTCCAAAACGGACCGCTACCCAACTGCAGATCAAATTGCGGAAAAAAACTGTTGAGCAGCCTACTTGTGTGTTTCACCCACTCTTTTGTCATTAACTATTCCTGAAACTTTCTCTTTTAGATTCACAAATATTTTTAAGATCTTTATTCATTGCCTCAAACCCCGCCTGAGTACCTTGATCAAGTGCATTTTTAAGAAAGGGTAACAATATACCGTAAAATTTTTCTTGCTGAATAAAAAGAGTCATATTGTCCGGTGCGGTTTTTAGTTCAAATGTATGCTCACCGTCAAATAAACCGGGGATCACGACATGTCCCAGCCAGGTAAATTCTTTGCACCTTTGATATTTCAGCACCTTTGGTTTGAAAACCATACCTTTTGACTCAGGCGGAACCATTTTTACTTCTATCCTTGCCCCTTCCGCCGGTGTTCCTTTTAAATATTTAATAAACGGGTTCCAGTCAGGATAATGGGCGAAGTCCGTCAGCACTTCCCATACCCTATCTGCGGGCGCTTCAATTTTTATTTCTGTCCTTATTTCCCTCAACACACTTACCTCCCCGTATCCGGCTATCTTGTGTTTAAAACTGCCCGATGGTGCAGCCGGCGCCCCAATACCATTTAGCCGGGAGCCGGCTCTCGGTATCATCGATTTTAGCCGCCGCCGCACGGATCGCTTGCTGCACATGATGTTCTCTGTCATAAATCGAGTGATTAAAATCAACGGTTCGTTGCTCATAACTTTTGAAACATCGTGATTTCTCCTTCAACAATGCTATTATTGAACCTCATCGGCCGAATAGCCAGAGTTAAAAACAGGATGAATGGCACATAAGTCACATTTATAGTACAATACGAACCATAAGCGACACATTGTTCAATGGTGTCAAAGGAGTTTTCCAATGGACCCATCAGATTTACGGGTGATTAAAACCAAACGGCTGCTGAGCGAAACCATGATCACTTTGCTGCAGCGAGAAAGCTTTAAGGATGTGACGATTCAGCAGTTATGTGATGAATCGCTGACTTCCCGCAGCACTTTCTACCGGCATTATCCGGATAAATACGCATTAATTGAAGAAATGGTGAAACACTGTGCCGATGATTTCGAAAAATATATTGCCGAACGGATGCATCAGAAAAATATCATTGCCGCTGTCCGGCAGCTCGCCCACCACTTAGTGAATAACCGGAAAGCTATTTTGCCTTTACTCGATGTACACGAACAATGTGCGGATTTAGGCAAGGCATTCCGTACCATTTTAGGAAAAAGTATCTTACAATTAATCAATGAACAGCAGCTGGAAGTCCGGATTCAAGTGCCTGCTCAGTATTTGACTAATCTTTATGTTTCCAATGCAATGACTTTTATCACATGGACATTGGTCAACGGCAAAGATGATCAGATTGTGCAGTTCATGAATCAGATTCAAAACAGCTTAATAGCCAGTCAATAAAGGAAATATCTGCTCGCAGCAATGACAGGAAAAAGACTTTTCTGTGACATCGCTCAGGCAGATTTTTATTGAACCTGATCTGATTGAAGAGGAGTGTTTCTTGATGACCGATAGGAGAATGAATTCTAAAGTTGATGAATTTCTAAGCAAAGCTAAAAAATGGAGGGCGGAATATGAAAAGCTGAGGATGATCGTTCTCGACTGCGGGTTGACCGAAGAATTCAAGTGGATGCGCCCTTGTTACACCTTTGAGAAGAAAAACATCGTTTTAATACATGGATTTAAAGAATATTGTGCGCTTCTGTTTCCAAAAGGCGCCTTGTTGCAGGATACCCATGGGATTCTGACCCAGCAAACGGAACATGTACAAGCGGCGCGCCAGATCCGTTTCACCCATGTTCAGGAAATCACTGAATTGGAAAACACCCTGAAAGCCTATATTTATGAAGCGATCAAGGTTGAAAAAGCCGGTTTGGAAGTGAATTTTAAAAAGCATACAGAATACGCCCTTCCTGAAGAACTTCAAAACAAATTCGATGCAATGCCTGCTTTGAAAACTGCTTTTGAAGCCTTGACACCGGGACGGCAGAGAGCGTACATTCTTTATTTTTCTAGCGCAAAAAAATCCCAGACCCGCGAGTCAAGAATTGAAAAATATATGCAGCAAATTCTTAATGGAAAGGGATTAAATGATTAAGTATGTTATCTTTAAGCCAGGCTCCCGGCCGTTTTTGACTGCTCCTTTGATAACTTTTATGCAGGCCATACTGAGCCGCAAATGTTCTCGCCGATTTCCCGGATCCCCCCTGCCGCGTTTGCATGATTGGTTTGGTCTATAACTCTTTTGAACGAAAGGAACTGATTCACTAGGCCGGGAAAAAAGACCCGTGAAGCACAAATAAAAGCCTCTTGGAACTGGGAAGCGAAAAATCACGAACGCAAACGGTATATGTCCAAAAAGTCAACGGCTAAGTCGTTTACAAGGATCAAGGCCAGTCAGGAAGATCTTGACGAATTAAAAGATCTGATCCGCGAGAAAGAGGAAAGTTTCAAGTCACATCATGACGAGTAAATTGTTAGCGGCTGCTCCCCTTCCTATTAAAGCATAGAGGGTATTTTTTACTCCTGTGCCACTTTTCTCTGCCATCTTATGTCCTACCCTCCGCTTTTTCAGCGAACTGCTGATGATTCGTTGTGTGCCTTTGTTGCCGTCTTTTTTTGACTGCTTTTTGTCTGATCCGACGATTGAATCGTTTTTTGCTCATCGGACATCGGCAATAATGCTAACTCTCTGATCCAGAAGATTTTCTTATCCCGTTATGGATGCCGTAAATCCCCAGCGTGATCTTTCACATTTGAATGCCCGAACCGGTCGTCATTCAGAAACGGATCATTATGAAAAACACCCGTCTCAAAGCCGTTTTCTTTTTTTTCTTAGCTGACCGGCCTCGAATTCAGGGACATTCACCTGGTCCCACGGATTTGATCTGTTTCATTGCAGATAACCGACAATCGTGCCGTTTACTTCCACCTGATAAGGATTCGGCGTATTTGCAAAGATCTTACTGATCGTCGCTGCAGTCAAACTTGTTTTAACCGGCGTCGAGGCGTCTGAAGACACATAAAGGATGCCGTTGGTCGCAATCTTTGTGCCGACTGTTCTTCCCGTAATTGAACCGGCTGAAGATGATGATGAGGCCGAGGCAAATCGCAGATAGCCGACAATCACTCCGTTAATTTCAACCTGATATTTATTCAGCGCAGAGGGGAAAATCTTGCTGACCTGCACTTTGGTCAGGTACGTGATCAGCGGTGCAGTTGATGTGGAAGACAGATAGATGACTCCATTTGTATTCACTGTTGTGCCGACTTTTACGGCAGAAGAACTGGACTGAGATGTCGCCGAAGATGTGGCCGCTGCCGTTCCCGAGCCGGACGAGGATAATGTCCGTAAGTAGCCGACGATCACTCCATTGTGGCTGACCTGATATTTATTCGCTGCCGATGAATAAATTCTGCTGATCGTCACCGTGGTCAGGCTCGTTTTGACCGACGTCGAGGCGTCCGACGAGGCGTAGAGAATCCCATTCGTCGAGACCGTCGAACCTACCGTACCCGTTGTCGAAGCGGACGCAGACGAACCTGTTGAACTGCTGCCGCTCGTGCCCGACGATGACAGCTTCCGCAGATAGCCGACGATCACTCCGTTGCGGCTGACCTGATATTTATTCACTGCCGACGAATAGATTCTGCTGATCGTCACCGTGGTCAGGCTCGTTTTGACCGGCGTCGAGGCGTCCGACGAGGCGTAAAGGATTCCGTTCGTTGAAACCGTCGAACCTACCGTACCCGTTGTCGAAGCGGACGCAGACGAGCCTGTTGAACTGCTGCCGCTCGTGCCCGATGATGACAGCGTCCGCAGATAGCCGACAATCACTCCATTGTGGCTGACCTGATATTTATTTACTGCCGATGAATAAATTCTGCTGATCGTCACCGTGGTCAGGCTCGTTTTGACCGGCGTCGAGGCGTCCGAAGAAACGTAGAGAATCCCATTCGTCGAGACCGTCGAACCTACTTTCCCCGTTGTAGTGGTTGAAGCAGAGGAGCTCGTTGTACTGCCGCTCGTGCCCGACGACAGTGTCCGCAGATAGCCGACGATCACTCCATTGTGGCTGACCTGATATTTATTCACTGCCGACGAATAGATTCTGCTGATCGTCACCGTGGTCAGGCTCGTTTTGACCGGCGTCGAGGCATCCGACGAGGCGTAAAGGATTCCGTTCGTTGAAACCGTCGAACCTACCGTACCCGTTGTCGAAGCGGAAGCGGACGAACCTGTTGAACTGCTGCCGCTCGTGCCCGATGATGACAGCGTCCGCAGATAGCCGACAATCACTCCATTGTGGCTGACCTGATATTTATTTACTGCCGATGAATAAATTCTGCTGATCGTCACCGTGGTCAGGCTCGTTTTGACCGGCGTCGAGGCATCCGATGAGACGTAGAGGATTCCGTTCGTTGAAACCGTCGAACCTACCGTACCCGTTGTCGAAGCGGAAGCGGACGAACCTGTTGAACTGCTGCCGGTTGAGCTTGTCGATGAGGTCGATCCGGACGCGGAGGAGCCGGAAGTACCCGATGCTGAAGAGTTGCTATCATATTTTGTCAGATCGTATTCCGAGATCAGTGCATCAAGCTTGGAAGCGTACGTTGGATCGGTGGCATACGTTCCCTGCAGCGCCTGAGTCGCATCCTGATAAGTCGGCGCATTGGACTTCCAGACCTTGGCATAATAACTCGAATTGTAGGACAGACCGTTTTTCAAGAGACTGGCATAATCCTCGAGCGACGCGGAAAGCGACGGGTATTTTCTGAAATACGCCGCAACTTCCACATACTGGCCGTTCACATATTCAGCGGTATTCATCGTCACGTACTGACCGTTATATGTACCCTTGATTCCGAACAGATTATTCGCCTGTGTGGCAAGTCCGCTCTGACCGGACCCGCTTTCCAGTATCGCCTGGGCAATCATCACTGAGGCATACAAATTGTTTGCCGAAGCAATCTGCTGCGCCTCGCTCCCGATCTCGGAAATAAACTGTTGTGTCACACTGCTCGTCGAAGCAAGACTCTGGACGGCCGTGAAATTGGCTTGAGGTGCCTGAATGGTTTGAATATTGGTATTGGCCACAGTACTCTGGCTGACTGTTTTTTCACTGCTTCCGACATTATTCGTGACTTTATTCGGTTCTGTCGGATCCACGTTATTCTGCACAGCCGCAGCCGCACTTGAAGCAGTCGATCCGGTCGTTGAAGCAGCCGTACCGCTATTTGCAGAAGTCGCAGTGGAAGAGCCGGCGGCGGCCTTTTCGGATGACGCATTCGTTGCCGATGACCCCTCGGAAGCAGTTGAAGAGGAGGAAGCCGCTGTCTCCCCTGAGTTAGCTGCTGCAGACGTTTCCGTTCCGGTGGCCGATGTTGTTGTTTTCTGATTTTGCACATCATCCGATCCGTCCGAATCCGTGGTCACTTTCCCTGTTGCAACCGTCTGGGTAGTTTTCTGCTGACTGCCGGCGGCAAGGGCTACCCCCGGAACGGACAAGGTTGTCATGGCCGATAAAATCAGCAGCGGTTTTCCCAGATACCCGATTCTAGCTGATGCATTCTTTTTCTCTCCATTTTCTGACATTGATCCTGATCTCCTTTGATGCGTCTCATGCGACATATCAAAAGTTCGGTCCCATGCAGGTTGGTTTAGAGATCAGCCTGTGCCTTCGGTCCAGCTTATTTAGTTGGCCTTCCTCGCTAATGATCATGCTCCTAAGACTTAAGATATAATCCTAACTTTCGATATTAAAAGATAGACATTAATTTTAGCTTAATGTTTATTGAAAGATTCATCACAACAATGTCTCAAAAGGGTTAAATTTCGCTGCTCATCCGGCTGCCGTCCCGGTGATCAAGCTGAATACGGGGAAAACGGGATTGGAGACTTCTGATTCATGGGCTTTTCAATGCAAGACCGCAGACTGTATGAATCGATTTTGTCGATGATATGGCTATGATTCTATGAGCCATGGTATTCTCTCGAAATTCATTGATCCGGAAGAATTTCAGAAAGATTTTCTTAATTAATAGTTTTTGTTATCTCTTAATTTGAGTTTTAATTCGCGGTCGATGCCATGATGATCGGCACGGTTCATTAGTAATGATCTCACATAAAAAGTCACAGTGCAAGATATTCTGCTTTTCCTGTTGTCAATGCAGCAGAAGGGCTCATTTTGCCTCTATTATCTCGGTAAATCAGAAGTGGGGGAGAAATATCAGCGAAAAGCTGCAAAAGAGCGTCTATACTTAAAGATAAGGCTTTGCTCTGCAGATCTGTAAAAATTTTTGCAACCCGAATTATTTTGTGATAAATTATCTCTGAGTTTTGTTTTCATTACCCGCATCGGCAAAGGAACTATATCCTGATTATTCCGTTCATTTTTTAGGCAATGGACGGTATAGATTTTTTAAAACCCAGATTGTATTCTGAATAACGGTGAGAGCATATTTGTCTACCAATTAAATGATGGGGTGTCCTCTTTGCTTAAAATGACGAAAAGAGTGGAAAGCGCAGCATTTGTAAGCGGCCTTGACTCTATTTTTAAATGTCCTGTTTGCGGCTCATCGATGAAAGTTTTTGAGTCAAAAAGTCTAATTTGTTCAAACCGCCATACATTTGACTTCACGAAACAAGGATACGTGAATCTGATGACTCACTCCTTGAAAACAAAATATGACAAAGAGCTTTTTGAAGCACGTCGGAAACTTATTGAGAAGGAAGGTTTTTTTGGCCCACTCGAACAGTCCATTGCCGAAACGATAAAAAAGCAGCTGAGATCGAAAAAGGGGACAACATTTATTCTTGATACGGGATGCGGCGAAGGATCGCATTTATATAATATTTGCGATAGTATCTGTACGGATTTAAACAGTCAAATAGCAGGAGTTGGAATTGATATATCCAAGGAAGGCATCTCCATTGCAGCTAAGAATTATGCCGGCAAGGTGTGGGCTGTAGCAGACCTGGCCAACGTTCCGTTTAAGGATAAACAGTTCGATGTTATTCTAAACATTTTATCTCCTGCAAATTATGGAGAATTCAACAGATTATTGAAGGCAGACGGTTTGTTAATAAAAGTCATTCCTGAGAGTGATTACTTAAAGGAATTAAGAGAGGTTGTTTTCGATGAACCTGCCAAACAATCTTATTCCAATGCAAATACAAGGGAACGTTTTAAAGAGAATTTTCAAGTTGTCAGTACTTCAAGATTGCATTATTCCAGAATTCTTGAAAAACCGTCCATTCAATCGTTGATTCGCATGACCCCTTTAACCTGGTCAATGACACAAGAAAAAGTAAAATCTTTTTCCGAAATGGAATCAATGAAAATAACCATTGATTTAGATATTTTAGTAGGAAAACCATTTGAATAACATCAAACCGCCGCCTGCTGCAAGTCTTTTAGCCGCGATCAGGAATCCGGCGGCCGGCATCAGGGGCTCAGCGACTCTGCATGGCTTCTATTAGGTTAACCATCACTGGATGTTACCACCGGACACTCCTCTGATTTTAAAAATACGTCAAAGCCCACTTTTATTCTTAAAGATCCAGCTTAACATGAGGTGATCTTGCCCCCGGAATTCCGGGGCCGGCTGCAAGGGAACGTATCCGGCCAGACAATGTGTTCACCCGCAGGCTTCCTTCTCTGATTCAATCTTTAGCTGTCTCTCCAAAATAAGATTCCGCTATGTTATTTAGCTGGGCGGCGATTTCAGAGAAAGCCGCATTTAAATCCAGTGTTTTTACACTAATTTTATTCCCGCCCATCAGGAAGTCGCAATCCGGCGTCAAGCTTTCGCCTGTCTTGGCATAGAGAAGCAGACCGGCTACATTTCCTGTGTTGCCGGCATCCTGATTCTTGACGTATGAAAAAATTTGGTACATGTTGTTCGAATGCAGTGTGCGGCTGTCATACCGCGCCTGCAACTGCATCGTACGGGCATAGTACTTTGTATCGATAATCAGCGTTTTCTCGTTATGCTTCATCGTGATATCTGTCTGCATCCTCGGAAGAAAATTCGCAACGCCGCGATCCAGATTCCATGCGATCTGTGCAGGATGAGCGTTGAGTTCCGGATAGTGGTACCGAAAATATCCCAGCACAAACTTCTCATATAAACGAGCCATGTTCTGTTCGTCCAGAAACGCGGCCATTTTATAATTGCCCTTCTCGGTGGTCAGCAGCAGCCCGTTCAGAACAAACCGGCAGATGTTCAGGAGCATCTTATAGCTGCGATTGCTCTTTTGAAAGTGGAACATACTCCATTTGATTCTGAGCGAATCCATAGTCTCAACGTTTTCAAAGAAAAGCATGATCTTTTTTAAGCTTTTTCTGCGTTCGGAACGAACGGACGGCTGGTGTAATAAAATCAGAGCGGTCGTCTTCAATACCTGATTAAAAATATTGTTCTCTGACAGCTCATCGTATTCGCATGACAGCATCGGCTTTTTCTGCAATTTATGATGGATCGTTCCGAAAAGATCAAGTTTGCCTCTCATTATAGTCAGATCTTCACATTGAGGTATATATTCGCGGTACAGCCCCTGTTTCAATTGCCGGGCGATGCCTTTAGACAGAATAGCGGCAAAAAGATCCTCTATCTTATTAAACTTCTCCGCAGCGATGCTCTCATAGTTTGATTGTCTGAGCACTTGGAAGGCATATGTAAGCATGTAATATATATTTTTGATGAGAATGCCTTTGTCGTTAGTCACGGAACACACCACGCAGAATATGCGTCCATTTCTTTACTTTCGCCGGCTCATCGAACCAGTATTCGGACAGCATGGGAATAAGATCATACTCAACGACTTCAGACATCCATGCGTCTGTGCATTCTTTCTGACCGCAGAAATAGCTATGGCCGATGCAGAATCCTCTGCCGAGAGAATCATCGGCGGCAATGACCTTATTTAACTCTTTAATCCGCTCAATCAAAGTCGTGAACGTATCATTATTAAGAGCCTGCTGATAGGTTTGGAAGCCTTCGGAATTAAATGCCGGTTCCATCTCAAAAAAGCTGAAGCGCCTGCGTAAAGCGTAATCGATCAGGGCCAGGCTGCGATCCGCCGTATTCATCATACCGATCAGGTACAGGTTCTTCGGTACGGAGAATGGCAGGCCGCTATAAGCAAGCGCGGCCTATAGCCCATGATGAAATCTTCATAAGAGTAACTCTGATGGAACTGGATGAATTCGATACGGCTGTCATCCTTTTCTCCCATCATGGCGTAAGCCAGACGTCTCGCCGCAAAGGTCTTGCCGACACCCGGCGCCCCCTGTAAAATAAGATTCTGCCTGTGCTCGAGCAATGAAATCAATGTATCATATTGATCACCGCTCATATAAACCTCTTTCAGAAAATCTTCTTTAGAAAAGGGGGCAACAGCCTGTTTCCGTTCTGCCGGATTAGCTTCGCGGATCAAATCCATAATAAAATCATATTCGTCCTCAGTCAGTTTGAACAGACTCCCCTGCGGGTTGACAAAATACTCCATGTGTTCCAATTCCGGGCACGCCCTTAGTGTCGCGTAATCGATTGGCACAGATACATTTTCAATCTTTTCGAAATATAGTTTTTCTCCATCATTTTCCCGAATGATTTTCGCAAGGGCTACAACCTGTTTTACCGGATAAGACTCATAGCCGATCACAAGATCGCCGGCTTTTGCATCCAGAAAGTTTTGAAATACTCGCCGTTTATGACCATTTTCGTTATACAATGTATAGCTCTGTACCTCTCCGATGCCAACATCAGAGAAGCTCCAAATGCCCGGCTTGGCATTAAGCCACCAGTAACCGGGAACATGAACAGCCCCTTGTTTTTCAGAATCTATCATTCCGCTCGCGCACTCCCGTCAACTTTGCGATACAGTACTAAGTGATTTGACGCCGCAATCCTTCACTGTGCCATGACTCTTATCTATTTTACAACTAAAAAGTGCATTAAAATACAATACGTGCCCTATTTTGCGCAGATCCGGCAACGATTTATCTCGTTTTCCCGGGAAATAATAGAATAAAAGCTGCATCGGTAAGATTCACGAAGGGAGCAGTTACGGTCCTTCGTAAGGATGCAAATTTCAAGGGTCTGAAAAGCGCTCTGAAACCTATAAATTTTGACGTCAATTTGACCGGAAAAATTTTTTGATTCTGAAAATCTTAGGATTTCTTCTAAAAATTTCTGAAGTTAACTCGTCTCGCTAAAAAGATACTGAAACGCGCTGTAAAAATGAAGCTTGTCAGGCGTTTGCGAATCATGAGAATAGTGGATACCCGCATTTGAATGATTGTTGCCGCTGAGTGACACCAGCATCACTATAAAATTAAAAAAGGTGCAGAAAGTATTGTTACACTCTCCGCACCCTAAAAGGTTAGTTTTACTTTGACGTTTACATAATATAAGATATTATATCCCGTCACTGTCGCCATTTGTATCTGTCTCAATTTTCCGCCGATGGAATACCTGTGTCTGTGCACGGCTGATGTCCACAAACTTTTGTGCTAATTCATCGGCCGTACCATTGTAGCCGCTTAATTGCAATCCGAGTTCCATTAGTGATCCAATATTACAACCGGTTATTACGGCAATCTTTTTATCAGCAATCGTACTGCTGATTTTTACCGCTTCCTTAAAGGGTGTGCCCCCCAGCAGATCGCAAAAGAATACGATTTGATCTGTGTCACGGATTGCCTGCTCAAACTTTTTCCGCAGCGAAGTTTCATCCATATCACCGGTAAAATCGATAAACCCGACGTTCGGCAGACGACCGGCCAGCAATTTAACGGTTGATTCCAGTCCGGTTGCAAAGTGACCGTGACCGGTTACAATGACTTTCACGCTCAAAGAACCCCCATCCACGAAAGAACAATGGCCAAAACAAATGTAACAAGAATTAGGATAACCGGGCTGACGTTTTTCTTTTTTGATAACCAATAAAGTAAGAATGTATAGCCTAACGGCAGCAGGTTCGGAAAGATCCGGTCAAGAAATTGTGTCTGCAGTGAAATCGTGTGTCCGGCTGTCACCGGAATATTCGTCTTTACTGAAATTTGAACATATGTTGCAATTAATCCGCCGATAACCGAGCAGCCCAGGATACTGGCAGCCCGCGACACAATCGCGGAATTCTCCCGAATTTTAGAAATGGCCCGTGTCCCGGCACTATAACCTAAATGCGCAATAGGTATCCGGGCAAGAAACATGGCAACATAAACTATGAAGAAAACCAAAGGGCCAAGGATACTGCCCTGTTTGGCAAATGATGCGGTAATACCGGCAACGATTGGTAAAATCGTAAACCAGGTAATTGCATCGCCAATGCCAGCCAATGGACCAAATAGTGCAATTCTTAAACCATCAATGGTTGATCGCTTTTCACCATGTTCCTCCAGTGAGGCCTCCAGCCCCATTAATAGCGGCGCTGCATAATTATTCGTATTAATGAATTCTAGATTGGATTTCATAGCAGTAGCCAGGCCGTCTTTATCTTTGCCATAAATTTTCTTCAGTGTTGGAGTCATAGCCAGTGTCCAGCCATCGGCTTGCATGCGTTCATAGTTCATTGCGGACTGATTAAAAATCGAACGAATGGCTAGTTTCGTAATATCACGACGTGTAAGACTATGTCGTTCCGTCATTGCAGATGTATCAGATGCCACCGCCATCATCCCCGTTTCCGCTTGCATTACTAATCATATCTTTCATCTTCTTATCTTTCTGATCACGATAGAATTCAATCAGAGCTAATGCGACACCGATCACGGCGACCGGCATTAAATTGCCGAATTTAATGAAGCAGGCAGCCGTAAATCCCAATAACAAGTAAGGCACATATTCTGTTTTCAACATGCTCTTCAGTAAGAGGCCAAACCCAACCGCCGGTAAAATACTGCCTGCAATTTCAAAACCATGGCTCAGCCAGACAGGCATTGCATTAACCAATGCCCTCATGGGTTCCTGGGCACCATAGACACAGAGGAACGCAATGATTCCGTATGATAAGGCAACAATGACAGTCGGCAGTAATGCAAGCATTGAAAATTTCCGCGTTTCTGCATGTGCTGCATAGTCATCTAATTTCTTTGTCAAAACGGAAAAAGCTGAATAGTAGAACAGAATGATATATTGCATCAAAATACTAAAGGGTAACGCCAGGCCAATGGCCGCAGCGGGTGTCTTGCCGGTTGTATAAGCAAGCACAACAGTCATTACACCAGCCATAATTGGGTTAGGCGGTTGAGTTCCGCCGACTGGAGTCAGTCCTGCAAATGCCAGCTCTGTTAAACCTCCTGCAATGATCCCTAAGGTCGGATCACCCAGAATGATGCCAGTCACCGTACATACAATCATTGGCCGGAACAGATATAAACCTTCCAGCCAGAAGTCAACCCCGGCAATAATGGCAAAAAGACCAATCAGGAGCCCCTGAATAAGCGTCACTTGCATTCTAGATCACTTCTTCCACAGGAATTTTTTTATCCTCCGGTGTTTCCTGAATATACACATTTACACCGCTTTCAGCACAAGCTTTCAAATCAGCTTTATCCTGTTCGTCCATATACGTATACTTTGTCACTTGTTTTTTCCCGCTCGAAAAGTGCATATTGCCAATATTCAAATTTCTAATCGGAACACCGCCTTCAACCAGACGGCGGGCATCCTGCGGATTACGCACAATTAAAAAGATGTGTTGGCTTGCACTTGCGCGACTAATATTTTTTATCGTTTTATCAATGGTCCAAAAACGGATACCAACACCCGAGGTTTCAGCAGTCGCAGCCATTAATTGCTGTTGCAGATCATCATTCGCCGTGTCATCATTTGCGACCAGCAATAAGTTAGCGCCAACCGATGACGTCCAAACTACACCGACTTGTCCATGGACCAATCGATTATCAATTCGTGTCAAAACTATATCCGGAGAAGCCACAATCATTCATCCTCTCAATTCTTCTTACCCAGTGATGTACATGATCAGGTTGCCCACAACTGTAGCTTCACTGTAATAAACAACTTTTCGCTGTTCAATTCCATGTGTATACACATCAACGAGCGGGTCACCGACGTTCAGATTAAACAATTTTCGATTCTTTTTGCTGATTAGACCTGCTTTTGAGTGAGTAAAAAATTGAACGTCTAAGTTATATTTCTTAATAAGAAACGGAATTACATCACCATTATTAGCCAGTTCACTATGATAAATACTTGGAAAACGTTCATACGGTAAATATATCTTCTGATGAAAAACCGGATGATCATCGGCATAGAACATATTTTCAATTGCATACATATAATCATCGCTCGTCAGATCTAGCTTTTCCCGCATGTCAGGCAGTTCTTCATTCACAAGCAATTGGTAAGACAATAGTTTCATCTTAGCGATCGCTTCCGTTTGTTCAATGATTTGACGGACATTCAGATAACGTACTCCTAGATTCTCATCCTCTCTTCGTAAAACAAACGAACCTTGCCCCTGTTTTTTAGAGATATATTGCTTATTTTCCAGTTCTGTTAGTGCGCGTCTAACAGTAATCCGGCTGACGTGGTAAATCTCACCCAGTTTTTGTTCCGAAGGTAATTTACTATCCTCCGGAAGCTCCCCAGATTCAATTTGCCGAATCAAATCATTAAGCATGCTTTGATAAAGTGGAACAATATTAGCCATGAGGGTTAACCCGGCTTTCTTAACTTGTTATGTTGTTATAACAACTACATCTATTAAAACATCAATATAGCTATGTGTCAACGCTTACATATCAAAAATATTTCTTAATCGGTTCATTTGTCATAATCAGCGGCCAAATTCGCTAACGGATAATTCCTGATTAAAACCATTCAATCAGGCTAATCAAGGTTATACGAATAAAGTATCCCTAACTCGAATAAAACGATCATTCCAGTAATAATGACATGATGCTTATGAAGGCCTGATTATTTAAGAGCGATATAAAAAATGATGGGTGTACCCTTGCACAGTTTCAAGCCGGCCCGATCTGCAATAATCTGAGTTTCCTCCTTTAAAATGGCAGGCAATCCTGCTTTGTGAAATATCACAAGCAGAATAGCGAATATCGGCCGGACTCGCGGGGCTATCGGCCGAATCGAGCCTCCTTCCGGCCAAATTCAGGGGGCTATCGGCCAAATTGGGCTTCCTTCCGGCCAAATTCGGAGTTCTATCGGCCGAATCGAGCCTCCTTCCGGCCAAATCCAGGGGGCTACCAGCCAAATCGGGCTTCCTTCCGGCCAAATTCAGGGGCCTATCGGCCAAATCGGGTTTCCTTCCGGCCAAATTCAGGGGGCTATCGGCCGAATCAGGCCTCCTTCCGGCCGGATCCGCGGGGCTATCGGCCGAATCGGGCCTCCTTCCGGCCAAATTCGGGGGGGCTACCGGCCGAACTGCTGTTCCATCCATCCGGATCCGGGTCCCGTTTTACTTAGTTGAGTATTACAAAATGACTATTTAATTTTGTGCGTATCTAAACCGCGATAAATTTTTTGATCCTCATATAGATATGATGATCACAGTAAAGATAATAGTAATGATTGCGGTAACAGCAGGGTTACTGGAGAGTGAAAAGTTCTGTGTAAATAATACAAAAGGATAACCCTTAAATGGGATTTTATGGTATCCTCTCTTTACCACAAGCGAGGAGAAAAAATCACCAAGGGTTATCGCGTTTCTAGTTTAACCCGTCGTATGGTGATTGACTAGTGCCATGTTAAAATTTATGGATTCTTTTTTTTTGTTATTCCGTTCCTGTTTCCATAGATTCGCTGCTTTCAAATGGTTTGTTGTTATTATTACTGGAATGATGGTTCGTTCTGATTGTCTTGGTGTGACCTCAATCATCCGTGACTTATCACTTAATCCGGGTTGTTACGAAACGCTTATTCACTTTTTTCGTTCAAGCGCTTGGTCTCTAGATGATCTGCGTCAACAATGGCTGCGTGTCGTTCTCAAACACGCACCGCTCCGATGTGAAGGTGATGCTGTGATTCTCGTTGGTGACGGTGTCAAACAGGCTAAAGAAGCACGGTTTATGCCGGGTGTAAAGAAGCTTTACCAGGAATCCGAAGATGTTTCCAAATCAAGTTTTATCTTTGGTCACCTCTGGGGCGCCGTTGGCGTCCTGATTGGCAACACTAAGAAAACGTTCTGCCTACCACTGTTTCTCAATCTTCAAGACGGAGTGAAAACCCCTTTTCATTGGAATGGAGCGAATGAGCGTCAAGAGTCACATGTGGTACAGATGATTGATCAAGGCTTTGCGGCAGCCAAAATTTTAGGCCATGCGTTATTTCTGCTTGATCGATACTTTCTGTCCGTTCCCGCACTTCAGCGTCTCAATCAACGCAATCAGGAAGGAACAACTCGGTTGGATCTCGTTACCAAAGCTAAATCCTCTTGTGTCGCTTATGAACCTCCCGTTCAAAAAGGAGGACGTGGACGACCACGGAAAAAAGGAGCACGTCTCAAACTCAAAGATCTGTTTTCTTCACAAGCTCAGTTGTTTGAAACGGTAACCCTATCGCTTTATGACAAGGAAGAAACGGTCTCCTATTTATGTCGGGATCTGCTTTGGGGGCAAGGATTGTATCAGGAACTTCGCTTCGTACTCGTCGTGATGGGAGAGCGGCAATCCATCTTGGTCAGCACGGACAGGAGTTTGTCTCCAGAAACCATCATCCAACTCTATGCCCGTCGCTTCACAACCGAAACAACGTTTCGGGCATTGAAACAGACCATTGGGGCCTTCTCCTATCATTTTTGGAGTCGGTCGATGCCGAAGTTGAATCGCTACCGTAAAAAAGATGAACCACAAGCACTTGAACATGTAACGAAGACGAGCGAACAAACACGAATTCTTCAAACCATAAAGGCGGTAGAAGGCTACATGATGTGCAGCTGTATCGCAATGGGTCTGCTCCAAATGCTCGCTTTACGCTACTCAACCAAGACTTCGAAAAGGTGCTTTCGCTATTTACGCACTTCGTCAAAGGGAGTTGTCTCAGAAGCAACAATGATGGCTTTTTTACACCGTTCTATTTTTCACTGGTTTGCCGGAAATCAGCATTTAACCCTAACGCAAATAATTCAGGAAAAGCAGCAAACATCTGGATTAGAGGACGAATTACTGATTTCATAGTCACTTAAAACTTTTGACTGTCCAGAGGGTTATAATAGGATCCATTATTCGGAAACAGTGTGTCACTGACATTGATCGTGGCATGAAAGAAAACGGCAGTCAGTACGCATTTTCCGTTGTTGTTATATAACCAGATCATGAGTATGCGGGCCGTAACGGAAAACAGACACTGCCACACAATCCATGACAGGCCATGTCCGGCCTGAGCGGATTACGTGCCATATTCCCAATATTGCGCCCATAACTATGCCGATTCTTAATGCGCTCCATCGGCTGCTGAATGATTCAATGACATAATCCCATCCAGCCTGTTTCTTCACCAAGCAATAAAAAACTCAATCAAAAGGATGGGCACTGCGGAAATGAAAGATGTGCTTTGGGAAGCGGCAGTCTTAAAAATACCATCACCCAATAAGACAGCAGCAGTATGGCCGGCATTAGGAATAAGGTGGGCAGTGTCCGAAGTCGTTTAATTCCCCTGATTTTAAAAACCTTCTTAAATAATTTTCCGATTCCTTGGGATTTTTCCTTTCCATAGACAAGAGTCACGGCCGCCAAAAGAGGTCAAGAAAGTCATGAGAGAGCTCACCGGTAAATCCATCGCAGCTCTTTCGACAGGAATCCGGCAAAAGCACCGAACAGCCAGAAGAGTATTGAAAGCATGAAAACCAACAAGTAGAAGGCAACTGCCGATCTTTTATTTTGAATGCTGCTATCCAAGCTCTTATCCTCTACTTAAGATCTGTATACATTGTAGAACGGATTTTGCACGAATTTAGAGTAGCAGAGTCTTCACTCATTATCAATTGCAAGATTCAGCACAATATCACGCTCCCTCCCACAGCGTTTTTGCATTGATACCTCTGTCTGTTTTAACCGCACATGCAAATTATGAAATAAAAATTTCTTTCTAAAATCTTCCCTTTATTAAAAACAGCCGGAAAATAATAGGCTCCGTATTTCACCCCTGCTTTCGCCCGAGATCTGTCATTCGCAAAATCATTCGAATAAAATTTTATATTTGCTTTTTATAACGTTGCGATATATATTTAGTTATATCAGTTCGTTAGATCTGATTTTACGTTTTGGGAGGCGATCCGGATTGTATGAATTGTTCATACTGGGCGAACTGAAACAAAAACCGATGCACGGGTATCTGTTACACAGCAACATTTCAGCGGTGCTGGGACCGCTGCGTCCGATTAGCTGGGGCACATTATACCCCGTTTTACGGCGCATGGAAGACGACGGATTCATCCGCCAAATTCCGGGCGAAACGGGGACGGGACAAGGGAGGCCGCGAAAGGTGTATGAGCTTACCCCGTCAGGCAGCAGCGAATTTGAGCGGCTGATGCAGAAACCTTTTGAACACAACAACGATACAGAAGATTTGTTTCGTGTGAAATTGAGCAAGTTTCAATATGTGTCTAAAGAGCTGCAGCGGGACATTCTGCTCCAGTACAAGATCTTCCTGGAAATGCTGCTGAGCGGCGTTGAAGAATTAACGGAACGAATCAGGAAAAATCCAAACATAGATGAAGGTGAACGTCCCAACATTCTGACCGTCTCAGACTACGACATGAATGTCATGCAGGCCAAACTGACGTGGGTTGAGAAGCGTTTGGCATCTGTCGAGGCTGAAAAAAATAAATAAACAGTGAAGGAGCTAGCAGGTGATATGGGTTCAAACAATGAAGTTCAAAATCAGCGGAGGCGCTGGTGGGCACTCGGCGCAATTTGTTTCGGTCTGTTCATGTCATTACTGGACGTAACGATCGTCAATGTTGCTTTGCCCAGTATTCAGCATGATCTGAATGAGTCGATTTCCAATCTCGAATGGATCATGAATGCCTACTCGCTGGTTTTTGCTGCATTGCTGGTAACTTCCAGCAGGCTGGGTGATATTTTCGGCAGAAAAAAAGTATTCATCTTTGGTGTGGCCGTTTTTACAATCGGCTCCTTTCTATGCGCCGTAGCCGGTGACATCCATATAGGAACGCTCACACCCGCTGAGGTGTTAAACATTGCCCGAGGCATTCAGGGGTTAGGCAGCTCGGCAATGATGCCGCTCTCCCTGGCGCTGATATCAAGCACATTTCACGGGCGCGAACGCGGGACAGCCTTTGGAATCTGGGGAGGCGTTGCGGGACTGGCCACCGCGATCGGGCCTTTGCTCGGAGGCATCTTGGTACAGAACATTAACTGGCAGTCGATCTTCGATATCAATATTCCGATCGGCATTATCGGCATCGCCATCGCTGCCTGGGCCATTCATGATTCCAGAGACGAAGCCGCTCCCCGTCGAATCGACATTTTCGGCTTATTGACCATTACAGCAAGCATGTTCTGCCTGATCCTTGCATTGATGGAGGGCAGTTCGAAAGGATGGACATCCGGCTACATCCTGACACTGTTCGTAATTTCGGGGCTGGCCCTGCTGGCATTCATACTGATTGAACCTCAAATAAAACATCCGATGGTTGACCCGCGTTTGTTCAAGGTGCCAAGCTTTACGGGAGCAGCCATTGCCGGCTTCACGGTCAGCAGCGGCATGTACGCCTTGTTCTTCTACTTGAGCCTGTATCTGCAGAACCTGCTCGGTTTTGATGCTCTCGGGGCCGGGCTGCGTCTTCTGCCCTTGTCATTGCTTGTTCTGGTCGGCGCACCGCTGGCCGGACGCCTGACCGACAGAGTCGGCGCGAAGTGGATGATGTTCATCGGAATGTCCTTCTGCTGCGCAGGGGTCCTTCTGATGACCAGGCTCGGCGGCGCCAGTGAACCGAATCAATGGATCGTTCTGTTGCCAGGCCTGATCCTGTCCGGTATCGGAATCGGGATTGTCAATCCCCCCATGTCCGCCGTTGCAATGGGAACGGCAGAGCCAAGACTGGCGGGCATGGCATCGGGTGCCAATAACCTATGCAGGCAGGTGGGCACAGCATTCGGCATCGCCCTGCTCGGTGCGCTTCTGAACCAGCGTTATAATACTTTGATCGCAGCTAAAATATCTGCACTGCATCTGGCAGGACTCGGGAGCAGCGTTCGGCGCAGCATCATCTCCGGCATCCAGCAGGCAGGCCCCATGGCCGGCAGTCTGGGATTAAAAGGGAGTTCCGGACAGACTAATCCTTACATTCATAGTCCATTGTTTCCGTCTTTGCAGACTGCCGCCAAAGGTGCATTCCTCTCTTCTACAGCCGATGTCGTCTGGCTTGCGGGCGGAATGCTCCTGATCGGCTGTATTTCGGTACTATTGCTGGTGCGCCGCAAAGACATCAGGACACACTAAGTAAGGAAGGCCGGAACCGCTCAGTCATGAAGCCATTGAATCTACTTCAATGAAACAATGCAATGATTAAAACAAAATTAAACGACTAGGCACATCAGGCGTGGGCAGTCATCATGAATCTTCCGGCGGGCTGCCCGCTTTTTAATTCTGTGGAGCACAATTCATAAAAGCCGGAGGCTAATTCATAGCCCCCGGCGGCAGGTTGGCTGAAAGCATCATCGCAGAGGAATGGCGCCCGGGCTTGCAATTGTTCATTTGAAGGAACCTTTGGAACAATTGGCATGACTCTATGTCCCCGGGTTCTTCAATATGCTGAGCCTCAATCTTTTCATTGTGCGGTTTATAAGTATTGCTGCAAAAGTATTGAGCATAAGCGAGAGCTTCCATACCAGGCATTTCATAGGCACATATTGATCGCTTAGAGGCCGTATTTATGAACAGCCGGTTCCTTCGCATACTGTGCCATAAATAGATAACCCATGCTTTCATGATATACTTTTAAAAGAGACAACCTTTGTGTGGAGCCGCCGCTTCTCTTTGATCTTGTAAAACCGGCCACAGACTGTTTAAAAAGGCGATCAATAATAGCTCTCCGGGACCGCCGGAGAATCAGTTGCGGCGACAGAGCCCGGCATAGGAAAATACGATGTGTCGATGAGAGAGCCGTCGTTCCGTCAATGGCTATTTTGGAAAAATTCATAGGGATAATTTGAAAGCGGCCAATAACGGGGAAAGCCGGCTCTTATTGTATGGCGAGCGCCAGCCGAACCAAAAAATTGAGTACAAAAGAGGAATGCCGGTTGGTTAAGGAACATTATTATCAAGGCGAACCCATGGATTTGCTTCATACAGTTGCTTTTGAGGAAATGTACCCCATTGTTTCCTGCCTGATTCAGTTGTCATTGCCGATTAATGTTGATCGCCTTCAATGGGCCGTTGATCGCGTGGGCAGACAGCTGCCGGAAATTTTCTGCCATTACCAGCCGGTAAAAAATCGTTGGCGTGCTGCAAAAGTACCCCATACGGTGATTGTTCAACTTGAAGAAAGTCAAGATCCGTTATCACAGCCCGTTGATTTTCTTAAAGATGCACAGCTTAAAATTTTTATAAAGAGTGCCCCCGAACCTATCGTTTATATGGTAATGAGTCATATATTCACCGATGGATCAGGTTTCAAGGAATTTCTTTATTTATTGGCCGACAGTTACAATCAGCAAGAAACAGCCGGTATTCATAATGAGCGTTCAAGCGAATCTCTGGTTAATGCGTTACTGAGTCATGGCTCGAAATATAAATCGAAGATGAGCCTGCCTGATCGTGCCTTAACAATTCCTTTTACCGATGAACAGGTTTCAAAAAAGTTTATTGACTATGTCGACATACCGGAAGAACAGTTTATAAAGATTCGTCAGAAAGCAAAAACAGATCATCTTACAATTAATGACGTGATTATGGCTGCGTACATCATTCAATTATCGAAAAAGACAAATTTAAGAGAAATACCGCTGCCGTGTCCGACAGATCTCAGACAGTTCCTTCCCGGCCGTTCGCTGCGCATCGCAAATTTAACAGGTGAGTACAGCCTGTTGATTTCAGTTGACCGGAAAGATGACGTATCAGTTATTGCCCGAAAAATTCATCATCAGATAGCCGATTTAAGAAAGCAGAAGGCTTTTCTGCAAGCCGCGCCGATGCTGCAATTCCTTTATCGCAAATTACCGGTTTTCTTCCTTCGCCGGCTGATTTCAAGACACTATCATGTTCAAACCGTTTCGTATACTAATTTTGGCATTCTCGACCAGCGCTTTCATTTTGAAGACAACACCATTCTCCATTGCCTGCTGACCGGAAGTTTTCGGAGCATCCCCCAGTTTCAGGTTGCCGTTGCAACTTATGCTCAGAAGTGCACACTGAGCTTCTGCATGATCGGAAGCCTTTTAAGCAAGGCAGAAGGACATGATTTAATCAGCGGAATCGCTACTTTGTTAGAAAAATGGAGCTGTTAATTGAATTTCCGCAAAATGATGAACTGTCGAAGCTGCTGAAACCCCGTTTAGCGAAAAAAATTTAATTATGGAACGGCAGCGAATCATTCAGAGACAAAAAGAAAAATTAATAGGACAACGTGAAAAGATTGATTTTGCACTCTTGATGATTTGCATTAAAGAGGATCATTATTCCGCCATTCATTCCGGACACAAGCACACGGATCAGGCTCAGGTAAAAATGATAAATTTTATTTTAGCACGTACCTTTGATCGGCAAAGAGATAGTACGCGACAGCTTCTGGAAAATGCTTTCAATAAACAGCGAGGCGGGAACGTGTCAGATAATTCCATTGAAGCGGTCGTTCCTCGGATAACTCATTATATAAAACCGGAATATCAGAATGGGATAGGACAATCTTCCCAATGGACTAGAAATTTCTAATTGCCGCCATCAGCTTTCATATCAGTTTGATCTGTGGAATTTTTTGATTTTTGCCAGGTGTAAATCTATACGAAAATCGATAATCTTCACAAGAACAGGCGCTTTAAATTAAAATGACAATGACTGCATTTCTTGCCTTTGTAATCATCAGATTTTTATACTGCCACCTTCCAATTAACCGGCTGATGATTCTTCTTTTCTGCCGCCCTTTTTTCTGATTGTGTTCCGTTTGCATCCGGTATTATCTCTCCTTTTCCTCAGCTTCAGATGTGAGCGGCTCATAAACAAGTCCGCACCGGCTGCCAGCTGCAAACAGAGCGTTCGATAAGGAAACCCTATGAAACATTATTCCAAAATTTATAGACATTATTAAAAGTATTCTTTCCCCCAATTGCATAATTCCCGAAGAATATTTTTCAACGATTTACCCCTTGGCGTCGGTATGTATTCAACTTTTGGCGGGATGGTTGCGTAAGCGATTCTCTCAATTAATCCATCCATTTTAAGATGATGCAGTTCCTCAGATAAGACTTTATGACTGATATTGGGAATTGATTTTTTGAGCTGTCCATATCTTATCGGCTGCGATTTCAATATGTGCCATAGAATGATCGTTCTCCATTTGCTTCCAATTACCGTTATTGAAAATCCGATAGAGCACTGAAAGTCTCTCTGCCTTTTGTTTTTATCAGTCTCTGAAAAATCTTTGCTCATTCTTTATCTCTCTTTCCAATCGGTTAGTGACTTATCAAGAAGTGCGTACTTGTACTCTTGTTCAGCCTACCTTTAATGACTATATAACAACAGCATAAAAGCCATAATCTTTCAAAATAAGCGGTAGAGAAGAACATGAAAAAATACCATTTATATCAGATCGATTCTTTTACAAAAGAGAAATTTAAAGGGAATCCGGCAGGCGTCATAACCAATGCCGATGGATTATCCGAAAACGATATGCAAAGGATTGCCCGTGAACTGAATAATTCTGAAACAGCGTTTATATTCTCATCGAATAATGACACTTATGACGTTCATCTGCGCTTCTTTACCCCATTAAGAGAAGTGCCCTCGTGCGGTCACGCAACGATAGCGGCTCATTATGCACGTGCTTTGAAAAATAAACTGGGCAGCTCAAGAATAATACCAGAAAATCGGAGCCGGCATTTTACCTGTTGATGTTTTGAAAGAAAACAATCACTTTAGAATCGTAATGACACAGGGAAAAATAGAATTTGGACCATCCATTGACGAAGAAAACAAAGGAAGATATCCTCTTGTCCGTTGTATCTGATTGTGATAAGTGTGAACGGCGAAGCAGCGGCCGGCAAACGATGCAATGTATAACGGGAATACAGATGCTGCCGATGTGCGCGATCGGACAAGCCGGATCGGCAACGTTATCATCCGGGTCCTGCCATCATTTATTTATTTCATCAGCAAGAAATTTTTTCCTGTAATTAGCTCTTGAATTCCAAATATGGATGGCCTATACTCAGTTTTAAAGGGTGCCCTGAATATTTTGTCATTTAAGAAAATCGTGCCGTCACTATTTGTGGCAGTATCTTTATGAACTGTACACATGACGGCACCATGAACGGCGGGCGGGAAATGCTTGCTGCAGACTTACAATGAGGCAGGAATGCCGCACCATACAATTTGCTTTGATCCTTTGTGACAAAGACTCTTAATAAATCATTTCCGAGAAATGATGTCTTTTTCGTTTGTAAAAGGAGGCACGTCCTGAATGGTCGGGACTGCGGGCAAATGGAAAAGGCATTTTTATTTTCATCGTTTTTGATTTTGTGAAATGGATCGCAAAAATCAGGCTTGTCTATTTATCTGTCCGGAGATGATCGGTATGAAAATCGGATTTATCGGTGCCGGCAAGGTCGGAAAAGCACTCGGTTTATATTTCAAAAATCACGATCTGACTTTAGCCGGTTATTACAGCCGGACTTCTCAGTCCGCACAAAAAGCGGCTCAAATTACCGGCACGAATGACTTTAAAACCATCGACGGCCTCGCGAAAGCTTGTGATCTGCTCCTGATCACGACAACCGACCATGCTCTCGAGGATATCGACAGGCAGGTTTCCGCCTCCTTATTGAATAATCAATCGACAGGCGCTCATAAAATATGGCTTCATGTCAGCGGAGCACTGGCGTCCGATTGCCTGTCGGGAATCAAAGCGGCGGGCGGCTCTGTGGGCAGTATGCATCCATTGCTCAGTTTCGGCGATGACCCGGCACAAAACGCCAGGCGGCTTGAGGAGACATGGTTCAGTATCGAAGGAATGGGGGAAGCCATGGAAGCCGTCAAAAACATACTCAATAAAACCGGCGGAGTATACAACATGATAGCGGCTGAAAAGAAAGCGCTTTATCATGCGGGCGCCTGCGTCATTTCCAATTATCTGGTAACGCTGCTTGACTGCGGCATGAAATTGATGCAGGCTGCCGGAATGGACGAAAAGACCCTTTTCCAGGCTGTCCGGCCGCTGATCGACGCGACTCTGAAAAATATTGAAGGCGAAGGGGCAGTGAATGCACTGACCGGTCCGATCGTTCGTGCAGATTACAATACCCTATCCGTTCATCTGGAAGCGATCGCAAAAGAGTTGCCGGACGAGGAGCGATTTTACAGAAGCCTCGCACTCAGTACGGTTCAAATGATTCAGAATCAGAGATTAAACGAGAAGCAGGCAAAAATATTTCAGAAATTATTGAGAGGGAGCGGTCATAATGAACAGTAAATTCACCACACAATCTTTTTCTAAGGCGAAGCAGAAGGAAGAAAAGATTACCATGTTGACAGCCTATGATTATTCGATGGCACAGATCATCGACGGAAGCGGAATAGACGCCATTCTTGTCGGAGATTCTCTCGGAATGGTTATGCAGGGGCATGACTCGACGCTGGAAGTGACGATGGATCATATGGTTTACCATTGCGCATGTGTGTCGCGGGGAGTTAAGCATGCCTTAGTGGTCGGCGACATGCCTTTTTTATCCTATCATGTCAGCACGGAGGAGGCAGTCCGCAATGCAGGCCGGCTGATTCAGGAAGGAAAAGCGGGAGCCGTCAAGCTCGAGGGCGGAAAAAATATGGCGGGGACAGTTAAGGCAATTGTTAACGCCCAGATTCCGGTGATGGGGCACATCGGCCTCACTCCTCAGTCTGTCAATATTTTCGGCGGCTTCAAGGTCCAGGGCAAACAGGAGGCAAAGGCCAGGGCCCTGATTGAAGATGCCCTCGCTTTAGAAGAGGCCGGAGTCTTCAGCATTGTCCTTGAAGCCGTTCCTGAAGAGCTCGCCCGGATAATCACCGAGAAGGTCAGTGTACCGACTATCGGAATAGGCGCGGGCCGTTATTGTGACGGGCAGATTCTGGTCATCAATGATATTCTCGGCGCGTATTCCGAGTTCACTCCCAAATTTGTCAAACAATATGCACATTTGAATGCGACCATTACAGATGCTGTGGGTGAATACATTCAGGACGTCAAATCTCAGAAGTTCCCGGAAAAAAAGCATACTTATGCAATGGACGAGTCGCTTTTGAAAAAAGTGTAACGATTGCCGGCTTCGTGATGAAAGTTCGCACTGGACTTTGAAAAAGCTCTCATACGGTGACCTCCCCGTGTATTAAAATGAAGCTGTTTCACAGGCCTTCTTAAAACTCAAGAACCGGAGAGAAATTTGAAAAAAAAAAAGCTCTCCGGTTCTTTTTTGTGTAAAAATGCCGGCACAGGGTCCTGATGCCGGCATTATTGAATACGGATTATTTATTCGTTTGAAATAGAAAACAGACTGTTTCTCAGATACGGTTAACCTCTTCCGGCAGATCGGCATCCCACTTCCAGTCGCTGACGGCTACGGCGTCAGTGACATGATCCGGTTTGCTCGCGCCGAGAATGGCCGAGGTGACAGCCGGCTGATTCAGAATCCAGGCGAAGGCAAACTGAACCAGTTTTCGATTATATTTTTCTGCAATACGTTTATACTTCTCTACCCGTTCGAAGCTGCGATCGTTAAAGTATTGAAAGATCAATTTCTCGCCCTGGGCGGCCCGGCTCCCCTGCGGATAGCTGCTGTCACGGCTATATTTCCCGGTCAGCATGCCTCTTGCCAGGGGACTGTAGACCAGCAAACCGACATTTTCCGAGAGACAGTAAGGTATGAGTTCCTGTTCGATCTCTCGGGAGAGCAGATTATACTGCGATTGAGAAGAAATAAATGATGACAGGCCGCCGGATTCGGCAATCCTCTTCGACTTTTCAATCTGCCAGGCGGCAAAATTGGAACAGCCGATGTATCTGACTTTGCCCTGCCTGACGAGACTGGTCAGAGCCTCCATCGTTTCTTCCAACGGCGTCTGCTGATCAAAAAGATGCACCTGGTATAGATCGAGATAATCGGTTTGAAGTCTTCGCAGAGAGTCGTCGACAGCCTGCAGAATATGTTTCTTCGACAGTCCCTGCTCGTTAACGCCCCGCCCCATCGGCAGTCCGACTTTGGTGGCAAGGACAACTTTGTCCCGTCTTCCTTTAAGCGCCCTTCCGATGATTTCTTCAGAAGCGCCGGTGCCGTATCGGAACGGTTCATCCTGCCCCTTCCCGTAAAAATTAGCCGTGTCGATTAGATTAATTCCGCTGTCCAGTGCCAGATCGATGATTTTATCCGACTCCTGTTCGTCAATCCAGCGGCCGAATGCCATCGTTCCGAGAGCCAAATTTGAGATTTTCAGACCGGTGTTGCCCAGATTTTGATAATGCACGTCCACCCACCACCCCATTCATTCGTTTTCTTTATTATTTATTTTATAAAGAGCGATGTCCAGAAAAATGAATGAAAACGAATCAGCGGGATGACCGCTGGGATAGAAAATTCTCATGACCAGGCTGCCCGGCAGATCAGAGATCGCCAGAAGAGTATCTGCAATCAGTGGCTCTGCAGCAGGTGTACCCGAAATTTCTTTCCTGACAGTCACACATCGGATCGCGAAGGAATACGGTTATGGTGTCGTTGATGTATCGTAGCTTCAGGTCCGGCAACCCTTAGCCGGGTGCAGGCAGGATTCGGCCGTTCTGAAAAACATCGTTTATTGCAGAGGCCGCTCACATCTCATTCGGCGTGATCCAGGTTGGCTGAGCGGCGCCAGCCTGTTTGAAACAAACGATCTCAGACGTGCCGCGCAGGGGATACTGATCTGTCTTCTGCTAGCCTGGCCCAAAACCGTCATATTGTTGGTAAGTCAGTGCTTTCCGGTAAGAAATTCATCCATAAGACAATGGTACTTAATGTAAAATTGATCCGGAAGAACGCGGTTCTTTCACCAAATCCTTTTGGATCCAAAAAATTCCTGAAGATAACCCCAGACAGAGACGGGGGACATAATAAGTTGATAGATTAAGATAAACAGAATAAAGCCGAGAAAATTTTTTCTGATAGAAAGATGAAGTTTCCGAAAGACAGCGTATTTTTGATAGGAATAAAGAAGGCCAAAACTGATCAGAGTGAGGGGCAGGACCAGAATGGTTAATGGGCCGACAATCCAGAAATAGCCGAAGCAGGCCAGAATCAGACCAGGGATCCAGCAAAAAGTGTACGTAAAATCAAGATATGGCATGATCAAATTAATCCCCGTCAAATATTTTGTATAGAGTTGCGGTTGATGCCAGGGTTTTATCTCCCTCAGGCCTTCAATCATTCCCCTAGCCCACCTTGCCCGTTGTATCACAAACTCTTTCAGTTTTGTCGGAGCATCGGTGAACGCAACTGCAAGCGGTTCAAAGTACACTTTCCATTTTTTCTGCAGCAAACGCCACGTTAAAACAATATCTTCACCGATTGCATCGGGCCAGCCGCCAATCTCTCTGATACATTCCGTCCTGTATAAACTGAAAGCCCCCTGGGCAACTAGCGTTCCTTGATAGAGGCCCTGCAGACGCTTGATTGAGGCTATGCCAAGAAAATAATCCCATTCTTGGATTCGTGTCCAAATTGTTTCCCGACTGTTCCGGACCAACATGGACCCTGCAACAGCACAAACCTCGGGCGGGCTGCTTTCCAGGCGGGCAACAAGGAAGCGTACGGCAGAACGGTGGAGCAGGGTGTCCGCGTCCAGCGTAATCACAAGCGGCGTCGTCACGTGGACAAGGCCATGATTCAAAGCATTAAATTTCCCCGGTATCTTTTCGTGAAGAACCAATACATTTATTCCCAGTTCCTTCTCCGCACGTAATACTTCGTCATCAGTACGGTCAGAGGAGTTATTGTTAATCACAATGATGGTCATTTCCCCGTCATAGTCCTGTCTGCTTACATAACGTAGCGTATTCAATATCGTGTCTTCTTCGTTATGCGCCGCAATCAGCAAAGTCACGGGATCGGCCGGATGAATATTTTTGAATGCCGGCTGGCGGTCAAACAGGAGACTTGCAATCAGGAACGCATTCATATACCCCGGGACATACGCAATTCCGGTAATGACGAAGAGCGCACCGGGAAATGTGATAATCTGTGAAAGATCTTCCAACCATGGCAGTGAGATATAAATAGAGAAAGTGACCCAGCATATAGATAAGAGATGGCTGATCCAGAACTTAGCTGTTATGGAGAAATATAATCGATGAACTCTTTGTGGCGGCACATTCGGTATTAGGTCTGGCTGCATCCTATTCTCCCGGCATCATGATTTCTTTTTCAACAATTATAACATAGCAGCGGGAGGCTGATTGCCTATAGCATAGTGACCGATAGAAATTAGATGCGGCAATGTTGCCTGGGCTTTTCTTAATCCAATGTTTTCAGCCTATTCAGCTCTCCCGGCCAACCAGCGCGGTGCTGCCGTGCCGACTTCACAGAACGGCAGCTTATAAGAAGAAAGCTGAGCGAGTGAGCGCCTCGGCTCTCCTCTTTAAATAGTTCCGGCAACAGGCGGCTCATTTTCAGGATCCAACCGATTGAGCTTTTATTCCGTCAGCTGGTCATGGACAAACGCCAGCCATTCTGCCAGCTTCCCGGCACCGATTTGTCCCGGAGCGGACGCTGTCTCCGCGGACCCGAAAGTCAGTGCCGAACCGAACAGTTCCCCTGTCAGCCGGCTGATGGCACCCTTCCCCGACATGGAAACCGTAATGAACGGCCGATCGGCAAATGTCGTTTTCATCAGATTCGTGACTTTTAAAAGTTTTAAAACATCGGCGCTTGTCTGCGGCATAACGGCAATCTTCGAAATATCGGCACCCCTTTCCTGCATCGCGCAGAGCCGGCGGATCATTGTCTCTTCGCTCGGCGTCCGCTGGAATTCGTGATTGGACAGAATCACCGCTACTCCGGACCGGTGAGCCGTTTCGACAAGTTCACGAACCACCGTGTCGCCGCTGTTTAGCTCCACATCGACGAGATCAATCAGACCGCTCCCGATCATCCTTTTATTCAACGCAGCATAACGGTCGGAGCCAACCTGCCGATTTCCTCCTTCTTTCGCTGTACGAAACGTAAACAGAATCGGAAGATCCGGCAGCAGCCGACGGATCGCCGACGCCGTGTCCATTACTTCGCTCTCTTCACCCGCAGCATCGAGAAAATCGGCACGCCACTCAACCAGATCCGCAGGCACTCTTTTCAGTATGGCGATTTCCCGCCGGAGATCCGGCAGATCCCGGCCGATGATCGGAACGGCAATCTTTGGAACTCCGGCACCGATCTCTATGTTTTTCACTTTTACAGTCCGCATCAGGCTCCACCCTCTCTGGTCACTTAGTAGCCGCTATGGCTCCGTAAACCGGAAGGCTCAATCTGATCCGTTTTCCGCCGATTCGAAAGTGCCTTTCCTGAATGCCTGCGGCGTTTCCCTGATTATACCATCATATCACGGCGACGCTCTTCGCGGAGCCGCCGCAGATCAGTCGCTCCCGCGAGAACTTTTACGAATTCCCGCAATAATCTGCCGGAAAACAGGCAATGCCGCAGATTTCAAGCCGTGGATGTAAGCCCCCGCCTCTTTAAGATATTGCCCTTCGATACACTTTTCAACGATATTTTTGAACATATTTCCAAGGGTGGACATATAGCAACTGCGTGTCCAAAGATGACCGCCCAAGGACTTGTCCTTTCTAATTTCCAGATGGCTTCACGCATTTAAGACGGACCTGATATGGGCGTTCGAGCCCGTTTCGCCGCGTATGTATATAAAAAAAGTGCGACAGGATTTCCCGGCGCACTCATTTTTCATTGCAGACTGGCCCTTGAGGCAGCCTCTTTTTATACGGATATTCTGAATTTGTTCATTGATTTTGCTGATAGAGGCGAACAACTGCTTTCGTTACGGCATCCGTTTCATCCAGATGGCTGATTTCGTGCAGAACCCAGAGCACGCCATGCTCTTTCAGCTCTTTCTGAAGTTCAACCGCTTCGCTGTCCGTCTCCGCATCGAATCGCAGACAGGCGGCAATCGCTCCCGCAAGATGTTCAAAAGAAAGCCCGAGTTTCTCAGCCTCTCTTGCCGGTTTAACCAGTCGGTCTTCAGGTCCGAGTTTTCGTATCGGCGAACGCCCGACACGAGTCACATCATCATTGAGTTTAGGGTTCTGAAAGCGCTGAAGGATTTTTTCGATATACTTTTCGTGCACTGCAGGTTCAAACCGATAACGTTTGATCAGATAGGCGCCGGTTTCTTCGATGGTTGCCTTGACCTGCCCGTAAATGGTCGGATCGAGCAGCGCCTCATGAATCTTCTTCTTCCCGGCCAGATAGCCCAAATAGGCGGTGACCGCATGTCCGGTGTTTACGGTAAACAGTTTTCTTTCGATATAAGGCGCAAGATCGGAAACGATTTGCATCCCCTTTACCGGAGGCACTTTCTCCGCCGTTTCGACAATCCACTCGTGATAAGATTCGACCAGGACATCGAGCAGTTCCTCATTATGCTGAATCGGAACAATGCGGTCAACTGCGGAATTGAGAAAATACACCCGCCCTTCAAGCTTATCCAGAGTCCCGATATCCAGAGCCTTCAGGACTTCTTTCTTCAAAAGATCGGTTGCATTGATCTGATTTTCGCACGCAATGATATAGACCTTCTCATCTGACGTTTTCAGCCGTTCCGTGAGCCCGCGTGCGATCAGCGGAGCGATGAAAGGCAGAACTTTAGGGCCGATCGCCGTCGTAATATAGACTGCCTGTCCGATCGCTGCGACAACCTTTTCCGGATCGGTCTTATTATTAATACCGGAGACATTGCGGATATCGAAGGTCTCCTGATTTTCCTCAGCCGTTCTGACCTTATAGGTCCCCTTTTCATTCAATGCATCGATGATCGGTTCGGCAATATCGACGAAGGTGACATGATAGCCCGATTGAGCAAAGAGCGCTCCAATGAACCCTCTTCCGATATTTCCGGCACCAAAATGCACAACACGGTCCATAAAATCATCAGTCCTTTGTAAATTTATTGAGCAGAAATTGATAGAATGTCTCTTCCATTTTTGTACGGATAACCCTCTCATTGGCTGAGGCAAAAATCAGCGTGCTTTCTCTGTCTTCGACCAATGATGAGCTGATCGTGCTGACCACTTCCTGCTGGACCAGCGTCAAATGTTCCGGAACGAGAAGCAGCAGAAAATTGCTGACATTGACGTTTCGGCCGTCCATCCCTTTTAATGTAACGGGGCGGTCCGAATGGGCAATTTGAAAGGACAGCGTTTGAATCGACTGATCCCGGCAATGGAACAGAGCCATATTGGTGCCCGGAATGCCGAGCCCCGCCATTTTCTCCCGGGCCAGTAATTTTTGATACACGGCCTCTGCGTCACGAATCAGATGGCTGCGAAAAATTTGATCCACAGCCGGCTTTATGACAGTTTCCATGCTGTCCGCATTCAGAATGCGCATCACCGAAAAATTTTTTAAAATTTTTCTGATCGCCTGTTCCGCCGCGTCAATCTGATCGATCAGGTCATAAAGAGAAGACGGCTTTTTCTGCGGCGAAAACGCAGTCCCCTTTTTATTCTGTGATAAATAGACGGGTCTAATCTTTTTTTTAGCCGATTGTCCGATTGCCTCATGAATCTCGGCAATGTTTTCTTTACTCAGCAGCGGATTAACAAAGATGCAGGGAATTTCCTGCCTCGGCAAATGCACGGTTGAGAGAATCAGATCAAAATTTTTTAGATCCATCTGCCCCATTTTCTTGATCGAAGCAATCGTCACCGATAGAAGTTCGGGCATCTCCTTTTCCAGGCGTGTAGCCAGCATTTTCGACGCGCCGATGCCGGTCGGGCAAACGACCAGCGTCCGGACTTCCATGATCTGCTTTCTTTGTTCCAGCGCCGATCCGAAATGAAGGACCACGTAGGCAACCTCATCATCCGGAAAGGCAATGTGTTTAAAAACTTCTTCGAGGCAGCTGCCGGTCACAGAGAACAGCGCGGGGTATTGCTTTCTGACCTGTTCGGTCAGCGGATTGAACGAACCGAGATTCTTTCTTATTCTGAACAGCGACGGTTCAAGATGAGCCATCAATCCTTGGAAAAGCGAGAAATCGCCTGTCAGATCTATGTTTAGCTGCCGAGAAACATGCTGAATCAGTTTTTTTACGGCTTTGCCCGTGATTACGCTGTCGTAATAGACGGATTCCGCATCCTGCAGATGCGAGCCTTTCAGAATAACCGTAAGAAAAGTTTTTTCCGGTTCGGAAAGCGTGATCGACAAGCGCTCGGCAAAGACACGGCTGATTTTTTCTATCAGGGGCAGCGCTTCCCTCTCATCGGACCGTTCATGCTCAGCGTCATCCTTTGTCAGGAAAAAGCCCGATTCAAATCTTTGCAAAGCAATGCACACCTGAATCATGAACCCCACATAATCACTGTCCGCCAGCTCGGCATACATTTTCCCGATATCCTCTTTAATCGCACGTTCGATTTCGACCAGATAATCCGCTTTGAAGTAATGTAAAATCAGTTTATCCGATTCCCGGTCCGTCCCGGAAAGCTGAAAGATCGCTTCAATCAATTCTTCATTAAAGTAGAACAGGAAGAAGCTGCCGAGTGCTTTCCTTTTTGCACTTTCGGAGCCTTCCAATTGAACGCCGACGCCACGCTTCCTGCTGATTTCCAGATCAAAATCTCCGATCCAGTCCGCAAGTTCATCCAGATAAGCGTGGAGCGTTGTGACGGACACACCCAGATCCTTGGCGAGCGGTCCGGTTTTCATCGGGCCGCGGGCCCCGAGCAGATTCAGCAGCAGCAGGAGTTTCCGTTCTTTAACCGAAAGATCCAGCGGCTGAACCTTCGAGAGCGTCTGAACAAGTTTAAAAATGGCTTCGTCGGATCCGTCAATGTACAGACTGCCGTTCTCTCTTACCTGCAGTTTCAGGCCAAAATGCGCCAGACTGCTTTCTAATTTTTTCAGGTCGCGGTGAATCGTACGAACGCTGACCTGAAGATAGGTCGCAATAGATAATGATGTGTGTCTTCCGCCCGTTTTAATCAACAGTTCCAAAATCGTTTTTTCTCTGTTGGTAATAAACATCGGACCAACCCATTTCTTTTTCCTTTACTCTCACACTTTTTTGATGCATCGAAAGTCAGCCATTTTGCATGATTGTATCATTAATGACCGCTATCAGTTCATCTGCCGTCTTAGCCCCGGCCATTTTCCGGACGCTGGCAATATCGGCACAGGCAACGGCAATTTTAGAGAGAATGTTCAGATGGCCGTTGTTTTTCCCGGCTATTCCGAAAACAAGACGAACCTTGTTCCCGTCAAAATCAACGCCGTCCGGGACCTGAACGATAATGACTCCTGAAGAAAGCACTTCTTTCTTCACTTTTTCAGTGCCGTGGGGAATGGCAATTTCATTTCCCATATAAGTGGACATTTCCCGATCACGTTCAAGCATTCCCTGAACATAGGACGGATTGACATAACCGCCGTCAACCAGTGCCTGCCCCGCAAAGCGGATGACTTCCTCTTTGCTGGAAAAAGATTTGTTCAAAAAGATGTTTTCTTTTTTCAGTACATTTTCATCAGCCAATATATTTTCAGAAGTTGTTTCCTGCTTTATGTCTTCCTTCTGTGTCCTTTTCTTCAGCCGATCAATCAGTTCGTCATATTCAGGACTGCTCAGAAAATTGTCTACCGACACATGATATGCGTCGGGTGCGGTTTCTTTGGCACGATCCGTCAGTCCGGACTGCGTGATGACGATCTGAGCATCTCCCGGTATGGAACTGACCGAAGCATTCGTTACATCAATATTGAGCCCGGCGGCTTTCACCTTTTTTCTCAGCAGAGAGGCACCCATGGCACTTGAGCCCATGCCGGCATCGCAAGCGAAAACGATTTTTTCAATTTTATTCGGATCAATCGTTTGACCATTTGCCAGCATCCCTGATACACGGCTCTTTTTGCCTTTCAGACTCTCCATCTTCCTGGTTGCTTCGCTGAGATCGCCGGCTTCGCCTTTATCCAGTTTCAGTATAAAGGAAGAAATCAGGAAAGATACAGCAAAGGCTACCAGAACATCGGCTATGTTGGCCAGAAAAATCGGCAGAGATTTTGGCGTAACCATCAGGACCGCGATGATGCTGCCCGGAGATGCCGGTCCGACCAGCCCGCCGTGCAGCGTCACCAATGTGAAGACGCCGCTCATGCCGCCGAGAATCGTTGCGATAATCAGCTGCGGTTTCATCAGAACATATGGGAAATAGATTTCATGAATACCGCCGAAGAAATGGATAATGGCTGCGCCGGGTGCCGTTTCTTTGGCATTCCCTTTCCCGAAGAACCAATACGCCATCAGGACGCCCATGCCGGGGCCGGGATTCGCTTCGAGCAAAAACAATACGGAATGGCCGGCCGTTTTGACCTGCTGCAGCCCGATCGGCGTCAAAACGCCGTGATTAATCGCGTTGTTCAGGAACAGGACTTTGCCGGGTTCAATGAAGAGGCTCGCCAGCGGGAGCAGTCCCATATTAATCAGCCAGCCGACGCCGCCGGCAAGAGCGTTGCTCGCTACATCGACAATGGGGCCGAACGCAACGAACCCGATAATTGCCAGAATAGCCCCTAAGATTCCTGCCGAGAAATTATCGACGAGCATTTCAAAGCCCGTTTTAATTTTTCCCTTAACCAGTTGATCGAATTTCTTAATCAGATAACCGCCGAGCGGTCCCATAATCATGGCACCGAGGAACATTGGAACGTCGGTGCCGACGATAATGCCCGTCGTTGCGATTGCGCCGACAACCCCTCCGCGATGGCCGTTGACAATCTTGCCTCCTGTATAGCCGATTAATAACGGAAGCAAATAATTGACAAAAGGATTGACCAGTTCAGCCAGTGCTTTATTGGGCAGCCACCCCGTCGGAATAAATAATGCTGTAACAATACCAAAAGCAAGAAATGCGCCGATATTCGGCAGAATCATTGAGCTGAGAAAATTGCCGAATTTCTGAACGCCTGTTTTTATACCGTTGCCTTCCGGCATAACATTCAACCTCCTTCGTTTGTATGAACGTTGACCAATCGTCATTCTCTCCGGATCTAAGTTTGCATCGTTATTCTTTCCGATCCAGGTCCGCATTATTTTAAGCTGTCTGTAAAGGAGGGGACCCTTGCCTTTCCCCTCCGTAAAATCGGATACAGATCCGGAATGTTGCCAGGCGCCCGGATAACAGCGCTTTCATCTTTCTATCTATCCTTGCCTGATTCCTCCTCCCTGTCTTCATTATAGTGGCGCCCTCCCGGCGTTCACAACACTTACTAATCATAACTTTGTCACGGATCATCTGACAAAACTTAATCTATTGATCGGAAGTTGGCCGATCCTTAAAAAAACGGCCATGCTTTTTTAGGCGGCCTTCTTCAAAAAATCACGGTGCCCGTGATCGCTTCTGCCGCTAAAAAAGCGTCCGACCGGACGCTTTTTTCTTTATCCTAAGTGAAACTAGGCCTCTGGCTTCGCCTAAAGGCTTGCCAATCGGCAAGTTTTCTTTATCCCTGTACTTTCAGTTTCTGAAGATCGCTTTCTTCCGACCGTCCGGCAGCCTGCATGAGCGGCAGCGTCCGGACCGATTGAATCAGTTCATCGAGCTTGCCTTCGATCCGGTACAGCAGATAAAAGGTTACAACGGCAGGAAAACCGACATCTTTAATCATAGCGAACCACATGTCCATCCGACAGTCCTCCTTTCAGGAAAAAGTCGCGAACAGCTCCTTCGCCTGCTTTCAGTTTCAGAAAAAGCCGAAGAGACTTTTGCTTTTCTCTCCGGCTTTGGATAATGTCCGATTTTCTGCCCGTTCGATCAGGCAATCGAGATAGGCGTTGTAATACTTTCCGAGATTCGTGCCGATTTCGCCTGAGTCAGCTCACCGCTTGCCGATATGAAAACATTCTGTGCAAGGATCTCAGCCATGGCGGCTTTGATGGCTGCAGGATCGGCCGGTTCAACCGGATCATTAAGCGTCAGTGTCACATTCCTGCCCTGCTGGTTGAGAAAAACCAGATTCAGTCTTTTCATTAGGCTGCCTCCTATTCTTAAAAATTTTCGATCCGATTACCGGGTCAGGCCGTAATCTTGGCCGTATCGTTGCGTTCGACCGAGATCAGCGCGTGCTGCTGCAACGGTCCGAGCTTTTGCGCGATCGCAAGCAGCGCATCGTACGAGGCGTTCGGCTTGATGTTTCTGAATGATTTGGTTACATAAGCCGGTTCGCCTTTTTCGTTCAGTCCGTTGTCGAATGTCAGGACCATGGCCGATTCCGTGATTGTACTGGTCGCCATTCTCTATCACCTCCTACATCCAATAAGTAGCAAGGCAGAGTCCTGGATGGTGAGACGGATCGGAAAACTTCAGAATACGGGTCAGATCGGTCTTGATGCCCGGCCTGCGAAAAAAGAGAAACGGAAATAGTTTGGCCCCGGCCGCTGCACGATGTGTTAAAATAAGATTATTCATAAAACCAAGCGTGACGGACGGATTATTTTGAAGTCCGATTTTCATCTTTTGGGGGTGCAATGATGAAAAAGCAAATAGCCACCGGCCGGGCGCCAAAAGCGGTCGGTCCTTATTCTCAGGCTGTCAGCACGGGCGGCTTTCTGTTCGTTTCCGGACAGATCCCGCTTGATCCCGAAACAGGAAAGATTGTCGAGGGTGCCATTGAAGAGCAGGCGGATCGGGTTTTTCAGAACATCCGCGCAATCCTGAATGAAGCGGGACTCGGTTTCCCGGACGTTGTCAGTGCCACGGTCTATCTCGCCGACATCGGAGATTTCGCGGCTGTTAATGAAGTCTATGCCCGCTATTTTTCCGAAGGCGTGCTGCCTGCACGGTCCGCCGTTCAGATCGGTGCTCTGCCGAAACAGGCAAGCATTGAGATCTCGTGTGTCGCTCAGGAAAAGGGATAAACAGAAACATTTTTCTTTTCTGCCGGACCGCAGCATCAGATAACCGTCTCGTCAGGATCGTCAGCATGATCAGCAACAGTCATCTTCCGTTATCCGATTAGACCGATTGTCACGGCTTCTGAACCCGGCAGCTGCTGTTTCAAATAAAATCCGTCCGGAAAACATCGTTGTGTTTCCCGGACGGATTTTTCTGTCTGAATGAAGAAGCCGTGCTCTTACTCTCCGGCTCCAGCCAAATATTCCGTTTTATCTTATCATTTTTTAAAGAAGGCTTTTCATCGTTTCCGCGACATGTTCCGGCGTGAAGCCGTACTCCGCCGTCACGCGGCTGCCCGGCGCCGACGCGCCGAAGCGGCCGATCGTCACCAGCGCCCCGTCCGTCCCGACAAACTCGCGCCAGCCGAGCGGCGACGCCATCTCGATGCCGACCCGCGCCCGGACGTCCGGCGGCAGCACCCGGTCCCGGTACGCC
>NZ_JAUUBW010000025.1:0-57244 GCF_036598985.1 Sporolactobacillus sp. KGMB 08714 | reverse complement strand
TTCATGCTTTTATTTTTTGTGTTACCCCCTTATCGGATAAGGCTTAAACACTGTTTTTGGTGTTTCAAGTTTTAGTTGTAAAATGATTCGGGACCATGTACATGAATGACAATAACATCTTCCGTATCCTAGAAGCCAAATTGAGATTGCGGCCTATTTTAATGCTGTTTATGAAAAAATCTGCCGGTCGGAAGTTTCATTGCATTGATCAATATAATGTTCGACGATTTGTATCGGGGAGGGGAGTCGTATGAAAAAACAGCTCAACTTTTATTACGGCGGGGATTATAATCCGGAGCAGTGGGATGAATCGGTATGGCGGGAAGATATGCGCCTGATGAAGAAAGCCGGTGTCAATTACGTCAGCGTGAATATTTTCAGCTGGGCGCTTTTGCAGCCGGATGAGGACATCTATGACTTCAGCACGCTGGATAAAATCATGGATATGCTGGCAGACAATCATATCGCCGCCGATCTGGCTACCGCTACAGCAGCGCCGCCGGCATGGCTGGCCCGGAAATATCCGCAGTCGCTTCCGGTTGACATCAACGGTGTGCATCTGCTGCCGGGGTCGCGCCAGCATTATTGCCCGAACAGCCGCGATTACAGGCGGCTGGCCCGGGCACTCGTCGATCAGATTGCGCGTCGCTACCGCGACCATCCCGCACTTGCGATGTGGCACGTTAATAATGAGTTCGGCTGCCATGTTTTTGAATGCTACTGCGGCACATGCCGTGCGGCCTTTCGGACCTGGCTGCGGGAAAAGTATCGGTCGATTGCTGCCTTAAACAGAAGCTGGTCGACCGATTTCTGGAGCCAGCGCTATTATGACTGGGAAGAGATTAACCTTCCCGGGAAAATGCCGACGCATCATAATCCCAACCAGCAGCTGGATTACAGACGTTTTATGAATGATTCTATCTTAAGTCTCTTCAAGGCAGAGCGCGATGTCATCAGACAATATACACCGCAAATTCCGGTGATGACGAATCTGATGGGGCTGCACAAACCGATTAACGGATTTAAATGGGCGAAGGAAATGGATCTGGTGACGTGGGATGCTTATCCCGATCCTTATGAAGAGACTCCCTACCTGCATTTCATGGCCCACGACCTGACAAGAAGCTTGAAAAAGCAGCCCTTCCTGCTGATGGAGCAGGCACCGGGCGCGGTCAACTGGCGCGGGCAGAACGCGGTCAAGACGCCGGGACAGATGCGTCTCTGGAGCTATGAAGCGGTTGCTCACGGAGCGGACGGGATCATGTTCTTTCAATGGCGCGCTTCTCAGGGCGGCGCGGAAAAGTTTCACAGCGGCATGGTGCCGCACTCCAATGATCAGAACAGCCGTGTTTTCCGGGAAATTGCTGAACTGGGCCAGGAATTGAAAAAATGCAGAGAACTTGTGGGAACGAAATTCCGCGCCGAAGCGGCCATTGTTTTTGACTGGGAAAACTGGTGGGCACTTGAACTGGATTCTAAACCTTCTAATCTGGTAAAATACCCCGATCAGCTGATCGATTACTACCACGTGCTGCATCAGCTGAATATCGCCGTTGACTTTATTTCTCCGGATGAAGACCTGAAACACTATAAAATTGTCTTCGCACCGGCAAGTTATCAGGTCTCCCGGACTTTTGGCGATCGTGTCAGGGATTTTGTGCAGAGCGGCGGGACCTTTGTGACTAATTTCTTCAGCGGTATCGTCGATAAAGAGGACCGGATTTATCTCGGCGGCTATCCGGGTGCCTATAAAGATGCACTGGGTATCTACGTGGAGGAGTTTGCTCCGATGAAGAAAGGGCAGAGCCATCGGATCGCGACACCGTGGGGCGACGCGGCGATTCGGATCTGGGAAGAAGTGATTCATTTAAAAGGGGCCCAGGTGCTTGCCCGTTTTAAAGAAGGCTATCTGGCGGGGATGCCGGCCGTGACGGAACATGTCTACGGCAACGGACGTGCTTTTTATGTCGGCACCGATCCCGAAGAAGCCTATTTAAAAAAGCTGATCCGCGGCATTGTTGCAGATGTCCGGCTGGCGCCGCCGATGGCTGTTCCCGAAGGCGTGGAAGTAACAGTCAGGGAAAGTAAAACAGCAGGATATTATTTTATTCTTAACCATACGGATCAGGAAAAGCGGTTTGTGCTTGAAGGAGAATATGAAGATCTGCTGACAGGAACTCGCGAAAAACAGCTGATAACGCTGGCCGCGAGAGACGTAAAAGTTTTAAAAGAAACGTTCAATCCGTAATCTGCGGGACCGGCGTATCCCGCCGTTTATGCGGATCTGAAACAAACGAGTCATGAATCCGCTGAAATAGCTGTTATAAAGTTTGCCTAAATAGTGGACACGTCAAAATGGGATATGGGATTTCGTATGATTAATCGATCTAAACAAGGGCGTGTTCAAACATAGCATACAATCGGGAGTATGCCGAAAAACCGGTGGCGGAAGACGGGTCCCAATGTTCTTCTGTAAAACGGGTATGAATACGACAAAAATGCGGCATTTTATAAGGCCGACTGAATGTGTGCGCGCAGGCTCTAATGCCTGCACACACCCTGTACAGTGTTCCCGCTCCCTGCCTGATTTTTGACTGGGCCAATCCAAAAGCAGCCCTTTTCAGGCCGGATTCCCGAAAAATTATAACAAGGTGACCCGCATCAACAAGGTCTCCGAGCTAAACTCCTCCTGCTTTGTTGGTACAGTACAGTTGCTATTGCTTAAAAAATGCCTCAACATCAGGATTTTTCATGACTTTGGTATAAAAACACAGAAATGCAGGTTTCAGGCCTTTTAAGACGTAAAAAATGATCGCGCAGCCATGTGAAAACATTTTCCGATGATCATTAAAAAAATCCTGTATCATTTTTACATAATTTTTCCAGGGGCTTCTGACACTGAATCTCTTCGGGGCGTTGTCACGGGATACCATATTGATTATCCTCCGGCCTCCATGTCATAATAGGACTAATAGGGTACTGCCTGTATAATGGTATAGGTATTGGATAGGGAGAGGAAGAGGTCAATATGCGTTTGGTACTTTTATCCGGCGGATCGGGAAAACGGCTGTGGCCATTGTCCAACGATGCGCGTTCTAAACAATTTCTAAGGGTACTTGAAAATCATCAGGAGCGTTTGTCGTCCATGGTTCAGCGGGTCTACGGACAGCTTTGCGAAGTCGGACTTGCCGGTTCAACCGTGATTGCAACGGGCCGGAGCCAGGTGGAGATGCTTCAGAATCAGCTTGGCCGGGATGTACCGCTGATTGTCGAGCCTGAGAGGCGGGATACGTTCCCGGCCATCGCCCTCGCTGCTTCATATCTGTATACACGTACGGGAGCAAGCCTTGACGATGTGGTGGCGGTACTGCCGGTCGATCCTTATGTGGATACGGCGTTTTTCAGACGGATTCAGGATCTGGAAAAGCTGCTTGACCGTACAAATGCCGATTTGGCGCTGATGGGGGTTAAACCGACCTACCCATCGGAAAAGTACGGATACATCGTGCCTGTAAAGAAGGAAAATCACGACTATATACAGGTTGATCATTTTACGGAAAAGCCGGAAGAAGAACAGGCCCGAAAGCTGATCGCCGAGTCTGCTCTGTGGAACTGCGGTGTATTTGCCTTCAAACTCGATTATATGATCTCAAAATTTGCAGCCCTGAACCTGCCCGTTCACTATGATGAGCTGCTGAAACAATTTAACAGGCTGCCGAAAATCAGCTTCGATTATGCCGTCGTGGAAAAAGCGAAGAATATTGTTGCCCTGCCGTATGACGGATTCTGGAAAGACCTGGGTACCTGGAGTACGCTGACCGAAGAGATGGCGACGAATCAGATCGGCAAGGGGATTATCAGCCAAGATTCGGAGAACACGCACCTGATCAATGAACTGGATCTTCCGGTCACGGTACTCGGCATTTCCAATGCGGTTGTCGCCGTCAGCCCGGACGGGATTCTTGTTTCGGACAAAGAGCAGAGCCCGAGGATCAAAGAGGTTATGAAAGGATTCGACCAGCGGCCGATGTATGAGGAACGGCACTGGGGTTCATACAGGGTGCTGGATTATACAAGCTATGAAAAAGACGAAGAGGAAGTACTGACGAAAAAAATCAAGATCAAGCCAGGGGAAAACATCAGTTATCACTGCCATCACATGCGCCAGGAAGTCTGGACGGTTGTGAAAGGGTGCGGGCAGTATGCGGCGAACGGCGTTATTCGTCCGATCAAGCCGGGGGATGTTGTGATCGTCCCCGCTGAAACGATGCACGCGATCAAAGCGGATGATCCGATGGAGCTGATCGAGGTTCAGATAGGCAGTCAGCTGATCGAAGAAGATATCAAGCGAAAATATATGAAATGGGAAGAAATTGTGGAAAACTGTTCCTTCATCAGAAGCTGAGCCGGCGGACGATTGGAAGGAACAATGATCGAGAAGAGAGAAAGCGCTGCATGATCCGGTTGCAGCGTTTTTTGTTTTACGCGCCCGGGATTGACGGCCGCTTTGTCTGACGGCGAAAATTTGCTGCGGGCCGTGCAGCAGAGACTGTAAGCCGTGCTGCCCAGGGTAACTGCCGGCGGGTCTAAAACGGCGGGTTGCGCGGATCAATTGCCGCTCAGCGGGAAAAGTCCATCTGCCGGGGCGATAGCACTTTTGGGAGGATGATCGGCCGCCGGCAGAGAGTAAAGGAGAACTTTTACTTTAAAAAAGCGCTTTCGCTTGGAGCGATGCGGTCACGGCGGGCGATCGTTCGGTAAAACAACGCCCCCCGGTCGAATCTACTGCTGAACGACATTTCTCGCGGCTTTATCGGCCGTTGCCGGAATTCAAAGTTAGGGCTTCTACCGGCGGGATTCGCGGGTCTACCGGCCGAATATGGGCTTTTACCGGCGGGATTCGCGGGTCTATCGGCCAAGTTCGCTTTAACGGTCGTCGGGCCAAGTTTATCGGTCGTCGCCGCGCTTTATCGGCTGTTAAGCTGTTGATCGTTGCCGTGGGTCCTGGATAAATCGGCACGGTTTCATTCACTTTTGCCCAGGGGTGTCGGCTGACGCTTCACATATCTTTCACAGGCTTTACCGGGATCGGCGCTTTCCTCTGATAAAATTTTTGTGCTAGAATGTTTCTATATCAGGAAATATCGTAAATTTTTGCTAAAGGATGCGTTAATCATGAGCGGTACTGTCAAAGCTACATTTGATAAAAAAGATTTTCTCGATGATCTTGGGTCGCTGCTGGCGATTAAAAGTACAAAGGATGCCGCGGCAGCCAAGGAAGGTGCACCATTCGGGCCCGGGCCGCTTGAAGCTCTGGAAAAAATGCTGGAGCTTGGAAAGCGCGACGGTTTCAGAACAAAGAACCTGCAGGGCTACGCGGGGTTCATTGAATACGGTCCTGAAGACGCGGAGGATTATATTGCCGTCCTCGGGCATGTCGATGTGGTTCCGGCGACCGGCAAATGGGCGCATGATCCTTTTTCGGGCTACGTGGAAAACGGCACGCTTTACGCCCGCGGCGCGATTGATGATAAAGGACCGACAATGGCGGCGTATTACGCGCTAAAATCCTTGAGAGATTCGGGGCTGCCGATTAAAAACAGGATCCGCCTGGTGATTGGTACCGATGAAGAGAGCGGCTGTGCATGCATGGTTAAATACAATGAACTTGAACCGATGTCTCTGTTCGGTTTTGCGCCGGATGCCGAGTTTCCGCTGATTTTTGCCGAGAAGGGCCGGATCCACATACGCATTGATCTGGCGGCGAAGGAAGAGGCGGCGCCGGTGCATCTGTCCGCTTTTTATTCCGGCGAGCGGGTCAACATGGTTCCGGATTACGCCTATGCCGTGCTGACCGGGGCGGAAGCCGAAAAATGGCTGGCTGCCGCTCAAAATTATTTGAAAGAAAAACAAATTGCTTTTTCAGTCGAAACACAGGCGAACGGCCTGAAGCTGACGGTCAAGGGGAAATCGGCGCACGGATCGGAGCCGGCGAACGGTGTGAACGCGGCTTTTCTGCTTGCCGGAGCGCTTGCTGATCTTCCGTTTTCCCATTCTGAAAGAGCGTTTATCGCTTTTCTTGCCGAAACGCTGAGCGGCGATTTTGCCGGCAAACGGCTGGGCATTGCCTTCCGAGACGATATTTCCGGTGAGCTGACGGTCAATGCAGGTCTTGTGCGGTACAATCAGGCAGGCGGCGGCACCGTCTCACTGGATATCCGCTGCCCGATCAAGGCTCCGCTTGATCAGATTGCCGGGACACTGACGGCGTCCGTTGAGAAACTGGGCCTGTCTGTCGGCGAACTTGGGACAGAAAAACCGCTGTATGTGGATCCGAAGCATCGCGGCGTGCAGATCCTGAAGCAAGTATATGAAGATCATACCGGGGAAAAGAATGTTAAACTGCTGACTTCGGGAGGCGGGACCTACGCCCAGTATCTTGACGCGGGAGTGGCTTTCGGCGCCTGCATGCCGAATTATCCGTATACCGGCCATCAGGTTGATGAACATGTGAGAGTAGACGATCTGCTGCTGGCTGCAGCCATCTATGCAGATGCGATGTATGAGCTTGGCAATCTCGATAAATGATTTTGAATGAATCCCGAAAAGCTCAGTATTCTAATGGGATAAATATGTTTCCTAATTGACGCTGCATAAAAAGTCCACTATATTGTTGCTAAAAGCTTTTTATGGAAGTGGGAGAGATGGACTATGAGTGACCGGCCGATCGTCGGTGTTACCTGTGGATTTATGAAGAAAAATGATTTTGTTCAGGGCCCCTATACTCATGAGGATTATGTAAAGTCGCTGATTTCGGCAGGAGCTGTTCCGATCATTCTGCCGATTGCTCCGGATAACGTGACTGAGAACTATGAGGGCCTGTGCGACGGATTCCTTTTCAGCGGCGGCAGCGACGTCGATCCGAGATTTTATGGGGAGTCGCCGTCTCCGCAGATCTATGCATTTGATACGGAACGGGATGCATCCGAACTGCTTCTTATGAGAAGGGTGATCGCAGCAGGCAAACCGGTATTCGGGATTTGCCGCGGCCTCCAGGTCATGAATGTCGCATTCGGCGGGACACTGATTCAGGATCTCCCTTCCGAAATGAAACAGGCTTTGCAGCATACTCAGAAAGTGCCGCGGACGAAAACGAGCCACAGCGTGCGGGTGCTGGAAGACAGCCGCCTTTTTACTCTGCTGAACGGCAGGAAGACGCTGTATGTCAACAGTCTGCATCACCAGGCGATCAAAACGCTGGCTGCCGAGCTTCGGGCAGTTGCTTTCGCCCCCGACGGGATCATTGAGGCGGCCGAACATGTAAATAATGACCGGATTCTGGGCATTCAATGGCATCCGGAATCGATGGCGGCAGGCGGAGATGCGTTAATGAATCACTTATTCCGCTGCTTTGTTGAAAAATGTGCCCGGATTAAAGAAAAAACGGTCTGAGATGGGCGTCCGGCAGACATCGGGGCCAGTCGGGATCCCCTGCCTAGAATTTTGATCTTTTTTCAATTTTACGGCGGTGCACTTTTTTTCACGATTGCAGGAATACTCGGCGTTTTCCCCCGAAGAGAGCATAGACGGGCGGTAATCCGCAGGGATGGGCGGCCAAGTGCAGGCTGCTGAAAAAAATTTATAAAAAAGTCGTGACTTTTTCCGGCAGGCTGATAGAATGATTGTTGCATGAAAAGAAAATGATTTTCCTTGCCAATTGGTCAGATCCGTGCTCTTTGAGGAATCGAATCAGAGCAGAAATTGTGCAATCCGGGTGCGGGTGATGTATAACGAATGGAGGAAAACCGCCGTACGCAGCCTTCCTGCTGAGGGGGCAGATACCGGTAACCGTCTCTTTGTCCGCTCATACAATGGAAAAAAGTTTAATAAATTTTGGGGGCTTATCGATTAGATGGCAAAAGGAATTGTTCTGCTGTGCCTGTCGGTGTTGCTGAATGCTTTTGGGAATGCCCTGACCGTCAAGGCCGCCCTGGGTTCCGCACCCTGGACAGCCGCGGGGCTTAATCTGTCCGACATGCTTGGAATAACGGTCGGCAATGCACTGATTATTATCGGTTTTATCGCTCTGATTGCGGACGATTTGCTGCGCCGGCGCTGGAATCGGATGAAGGACGTATATAATTTTCTTTATGTCCTTTCGTTCGGCTATGTGATCGACGGCTGGCTGTTTGTTATGCAGTCTATCGCTATCAACGGCCTTTTTCTCCGGATCGCCGTTTGCGTCATCGGCGTGATGTGCATCGCTGCCGCGCTGTCGATCTATTTTCGGGTTAATCTTGTCCTCCATCCGTTTGATGACCTGCTGAAGATTTTGCGTGATAAATATCTTCACGGAAATGTCGTGCTCGCGCAGCGGATCTCGCTTGGCGTCCCGCTTTTATTCGGGCTGGCAGCAGGCATCATCCGCCATCGTCTGATCGGAATCAGTCTCGGAACAGCCATCAGTTTTCTTTGCATGGGCTACTTCATTCTTTTATTTGATAAGACGATCCGTTTCAATCTGGATCGGAAAAGGACATTCAGCTTCCACAGATTGGGCCGAGTGCACAGTGTACGACATCCGTGATCTCATTGAGGCCATGTTCCGCGCTCGGTGGGGAACGTCATTTTTAGAGCGATTTTATATCTTGATTTTTGGGAAGAATAGGATTATAACTGAAATAAGTTTTAAGAACGCATAAATAAAAGCGATGAAGAGAAGAAGTAGAGAGTCCGGCTTTTCTGCAGAGAGCTCCGTTCGGTGCAAGGGAGCAAAAGACGGCTTTCGAACATGGCCTCCGAGCTGCGCTGCCGAACAGTGTATTTCCAGACGAAGTAAGCCGCGACAAGTTAAGGTTCTTGTTATCAAAACCGGAGTATACGAATGCGCCTCGGGCTGCTTCCGTACTCGCTGAGGCCGGCGATGTGAATAGCCGGTGAATAAAGGTGGTACCACGTGAATAAAACCTCGTCCTTTCATAATAAGTTAAGGACGGGGTTTTTTGTGCGGGCAGAAACGGAGCGGAAGGATCGCACGGCATGCTGCAGAACATTCCGGCGGTCGTTCGGCACGAAAACTCATAAAGAAAGGTGAACGGAATGAGCAAAGCACTGGTTTTTCAAACGGATTTCGGATTAGTCGACGGGGCTGTCTGTGCGATGTACGGGGTAGCGAATACGGTGGATCCGACGCTGAAGATTTTTGATCTGACACATGATATCCCTCAGTACAACGTGTGGGAAGCGTCGTACCGGCTGCGGCAGGCGGTGGACTATTGGCCTGGAGGAACGGTGTTTGTTTCGGTCGTCGACCCGGGCGTCGGATCAACGCGGCGGAGCGTTATTGCCAGAACGCGGCGCGGCCAGTATATCATCACGCCGGACAACGGGACTCTGACACACATCAAAAAAATGGACGGGATCGAAAGCGCGCGTGTCTTTGATGAAAAGGCTAACAAACTGCCGAATACCGGAGAATCCTATACATTTTTCGGCCGCGACATTTACGCCTATACGGGGGCGCGTCTGGCGTCCGGTCTCATTGACTTCGATCATTTCGGAAAACGTGTTCCGGCCGATTCGGTTGTCGAACTGCCAATCGTTCCGCCTTTCAAAAAAGAAAACCGTGTCGCCGGAATGATTGATGTGCTGGACGTGCGTTTCGGCAATCTCTGGACCAACATCGGCCACGGCCTGTTTCATCAGCTCAACGTGCGTCAAGGCGAGCGGCTTGAAGTCAGCATCAGAAACGATACCCGGAATATTTATGAAAATACGATGGCGTTCGCCCGTTCATTTGCCGCCGTCGCGATCGGCGAGCCGCTGATCTACGTCAATTCTCTTCAAAACATGGGAATCGCCATCAATCAGGGATCATTTGCCAAAGCTTACAGCATCGGAACGGGATCGAACTGGCACATTTCATTCAGGAAAATACAAGGGCAGTTTTAGGCCCCCAATTTCCGTTGATCCGTTTATTTGAAAAACAGCCTTTAAGGAGGTGATGCTGCGGAAACGGGATAAACAGCTTTTTTAACAGTTTTCCGGAATAACTTTTAGGAGGTGGTACTGCAACAATAAAGAAAATCGCGATCGCCTGCCGTTCCCAGGCCCGCTGCTGAGTAAAGTTATCGGGGGAACACATGATTCGGAATAATCAAATGACCGGCAGGAACGGATGATTTAGGAATGGCCGGTTTTCCCCGGCTGAAAGAGTCCCCGTGCTCCGCATTAAAACAGCTGTATCCCGCAAATGGCCTTTTTAGAACTTATTCATTCATTTTAAGAGAAGGAAGTGCTGACAAAAATGGTAAAAGCTAAAAGCAGTAAGGAACTGTTATCCATCCGAACGATTGTCGCGATCGGCATCGGGGCTGCAATTTTTATTATCCTGCGCTATATTTCAATTCCTGCCGGTATTGTGCCGAACACAACCATTCAGCTTTCATACATTTTTCTTGCATTAATAGCGGTCATTTACGGACCTGTAGCCGGCGGACTGATTGGCCTGATCGGTCATTCGCTGGGTGATGCCCTTCAATATGGATCAGTCTGGTGGAGCTGGGTCATTGTTTCGACGTTAGTCGGCGTAGGGTTCGGTTTAATTAGCAGCCGTTTGAAAATAACCGAAGGCATTTTTGATTGGAAATCGGTTGTGATCTTCAATGCCACTCAGGTAATGACTCAGGCCGTCGGATGGTTTCTGATCGCGCCGGTTCTTGATATCGTTATTTATAGTGAACCGGCAAATAAAGTCTTCCTTCAAGGATTTGTTGCCGGGATCCTTGATATCGTGACTGTCGGAATTTTCGGGACATTGCTTATCTGGATTTATGCAAAAACACAAACGAAAAAGGGGAGCCTTAAGAAAGAAGCGTGATTTCCAACCTGTGAAATCTATGAAAAAACGTCAGGAATTCTTATGAAAAAAGCCATTGTTTCATTTAAAAACTTCAGTTACAAGTACGTCAGTCAGGAAAGTCCTACATTGCATGATCTGAATCTTGACATTTTTGAAGGGGAGATCGCACTGATTGCCGGTCCGTCCGGATGTGGGAAAAGTACGCTTGGAAACTGCATGAATGGACTGATTCCGAATTCTTACAAGGGAGAAATGCAAGGATCGGTTAAAGTAATGGGGCATGAGACAAGAGACCGGAGCCTGTTTGATCTCTCAAAAACAGTGGGGACCGTCCTCCAGGATACGGATGCCCAATTTATCGGGCTGACGGTCGGAGAAGATATTGCATTTGCGCTGGAAAACGATGCCGTCGCTCAAGAAGAGATGAAGGAAAGGGTTCGCACGGCTGCGGTTCGGGTAGGAATGAACGCTTTTCTTGACCGGTCGCCGCATGATCTGTCAGGCGGGCAGAAGCAGAGGGTGTCGCTTGCCGGAGTTTTGGTTGACCCTGTCCGCCTTCTTCTTTTTGATGAACCGCTTGCCAATCTGGATCCCGCGGCCGGAAAACAGACGATGCAGCTGATCGACCGCATTCATCGGGTAAGCGGCATCACGGTTGTTATCATTGAGCATCGTCTCGAAGATGTGCTGGAAATCGATGTTGATCGCGTAATCGTCCTATCGGAAGGAAGAATTGTGGCAGATGCCCCGCCCAATAAACTGCTTGCCTCGGAAGTTCTGAGAAAAAACGGGGTCCGGGAGCCGCTTTATCTTTCCGCTCTGAAAAAGGCAGGCATCGCGGTAACGCCGGATCTGCATCCGGAGCACATTGAGACGCTGGATCTTTCCGTTATCCGGAAACCGCTTGTTTCATGGGCGCAGGCGAAAGGTCGCGATGAAGATAAAGCGGCTGCTGCTTCTGCTTTAAATCTCAGTCAGGTGTCCTTTCAGTATAAAACCGGTCTACCGGTTTTACGTGATGTTTCCTTTTCAATCGGGAAGGGAGAAAGAATCGGTATCGTGGGAAAGAACGGAGCGGGGAAATCGACGCTGACGAAATTGATTTGTGGTTTGGAAAAACCTATGTCCGGCAGTCTTTTCTTTCAGGGCAGCGATATGAAAGACTGGACGATTAAAGAACGGTCCGAACATATCGGTCTTGTCATGCAGAGCCCGAATCAGATGATTTCGCAGCAGATGATCTTCGATGAAGTGGCGTTCGGCCTTAGGATTCGCGGGACGGACCCGCGGAAAATCGAAGAGCGGGTCTATGAGACGTTGAAAATCTGCGGCCTGTATCCATTCAGACACTGGCCGGTCTCCGCACTCAGCTTTGGGCAGAAAAAGCGGGTAACCATTGCTTCTATTCTTGTCCTCCGGCCGGATATCCTGATTCTTGATGAACCGACAGCAGGGCAGGATTACAGACATTACACAGAGATCATGCGATTTCTGGATCAGCTGAACAATCAGGGCATGACCATCGTTATGATTACTCACGACATGCATCTCCTGCTTGAATATACAGATCGGGCCATTGTCATGACGGACGGTGTAAAAATTGCCGACAGATCCCCGGCACAGCTGCTATCCGATCCTGAAACGGCCGCACGGGCCGGCTTAAAGACAACCTCGCTTTTCCGTCTTGCGGAGCGGATAGGTTTCCCTGATCCGCCTGATTTTGTGGAACGGTTCATTGTTGAAGAAAGAGAGGAGCGCTCGCATTATGGACATGCGAATGCTGAGTTTTATTGACCGGCCGTCTCCGATTCACCGGCTGACAGGCGCCGCAAAGCTTGTCTGTTTTATAATTTTGTCCGTCGTCGGAATGAGCACTTATGATACGAGAATTTTGCTCGCTATGCTGATCACAGGTCTCGCGGTTTTTAAACTGTCCGGAATCCGATTTCGCGAAGTTTCGTTTATTCTGACATTTATTCTTCTTTTTCTGTTGCTCAATGATCTGGCTATTTTTGCTTTTGCGCCTCAGCAGGGAGTCGGAATTTACAGTACGAAACATGTGATTTTGCAGCTGCCCGGACACTATTCGCTCACTATGGAACAGCTTTTTTACGAATTCAATATTACGCTGAAGTATTTCAGTGTCATCCCGTTCGCCCTGCTTTTTATTGTGACGACGAATCCAAGCGAATTTGCTGCGTCGGTGAATAAGATCGGCATCAGTTACCGGATCGCCTACGCTATCGCAATCACGCTCCGTTACATTCCCGATATTCAGCGCGACTATCGCGAAATTGCTCTGGCGCAACAGGCAAGGGGGATTGATCTTTCAAAAAAAACGAAGTTCCGGAAAAGAATGAAAAATGGAGCGGCCATTGTTATTCCGTTAATCTTCTCAAGCCTTGACCGTATCGAAGTGATCAGCAACGGCATGATGCTGCGCGGCTTCGGCAAGAAGAAAAAGAGAACCTGGTACAGAGCACAGTCGTTTACTGCACGCGATTATGCGGCCATCGGATTTTGTGCGATGCTGTTTATTCTTTCGCTGATGCTTGCTTTTCAGCAGGGCGGCCGTTTTTATAACCCGTTTAAATAAATGGCACAAAAGAACGTCTTCGAAAGTTTTTCGGAGGCGTCTTTTGCTTCCGCTGAGTGATGAGGCCGGTGCCATAGAATAGCCGTTGACGGGCTTTTTTGTCTGTCAATTTTTACGGATCGCATACAGGCAGACGGACGTCAGAAATACAGGGCCAGGATCCCTATATATTCCTTCACGGCCGTAGAAGTTGCGGAGCCCTCCGAAGGGACAAATTGCATCGGATAGACGGACAGTCTGCGGCTGGTCAGATAGTCCGTCGGATAAGGCTGGACCTGCACGCCTGTTTTATTAAAATTCATCACGGCCCGGCGCATATGAAATGCGGAAGTGACGAGGATAGGGCGATTAAGCCGATGGGCACGCATGACCGCTTTCGTATTTCGGGCATTTTGCGTGGTCGTGATACTTTTGTTTTCCGTCATGATTTTATTTCCGGGGACGCCTAAAACGATCAGCTGCCGTTTGGCGATATCTGCCTCAATGCCGCTGTCCGGGAAGACTTTTCCTCCTGATAAGATAATCGGCAGGCCGGTTAATTTATATAATCGGAAAGTCGTTAAAAGACGATTTGCCGCGTCGCCGGATAATTGTCCCTTTCCGTTGATATCGGGGGTGTCCGGGGTCGCCCCGCCGCCGAGCATGACGATGACGTCTCCACTTGGGTGAGAAGGCGGCTGATAAGCGTTTTCGAGCGGATGAAGGAGCAGATCGCCCGTAATCGGTATGTAGGAGAGATAAAGGAGAACAGCCAGGCTCCCTGTGATAATGGCAACAGGGCGATGCCGCCGGATCCGTATGCTCAAAATAACGAGCAGAGTCACAAACAGCCCGGGCGGCAGAATGAATCCATAAACGAATTTAATGATATATTCCATAAAAGGCTCCTCTTTTCGGGCATGCGGAAAGACTGCGGTAAGTCTCCGATCGCCTTGCCATAATCATGCATCTTGCTGTTTCATTTAAGAGCTGAGCTCAGGGGATATGCCTATTATACAATGTCCAGCGGGACTTTGCGCGATGGGCGGGGGAAGGCCCGATCCAGCGCGGCCTGCTCGGCATCGGAAAGGATGACGGCTGCGGCCCGGGCATTTTCCAGGACATGTTCCGGCTGTCCGGCTTTCGGAATAGCAATGACGCGTTCTGATCCGGCACGGCGGCGGATGCACCAGGCGAGCAGCAGCTGCAGCGGCGTGATCCCGTGAGCAGCCGCGATGCCGGACACTGCCGGATCTGTTAAAAGCCGTTTCTTGAGCGAGCCTGCTTCAGCGAGCGGGCAGTAAGCCATGACCGGCATGTGCTGTTCTTTTTGCCACTGGAGCAGATCCACTTCGATGCCGCGTGATCCCAGATGGTACAGGACCTGATTGGCTGCGCAGTTGGATCCGTTCGTTCTGCTCCACATGTTTTCCATGTCTGCCCTGTCGAAGTTCGACACGCCCCAGCGCAAAATTTTTCCGTTTTTCTTTAATGTTTCCATTCCTTCAATGGTTTCTTCAATCGGGACGGTGCCTTTCCAGTGAAGCAGGTAGAGATCCAGATGGTCGGTCCCGAGCCTGCGGAGGCTGTTCTCGCACGCAGCGGCCAGGCTTTTCGGATCGCCATGGCTGGGCAGAGCTTTACTGACAAGAAAAACCTGATCGCGAAGTCCGCTGATTGCCTCGCCGACGACCCGCTCGGATTTTCCATAGCCGTAAAGCTCGGCAGTATCGATCAGCGTCATTCCGAGCCGGATCCCCAGTCTGAGTGCTTCAATTTCAGTATTCCTTTTGGACGGGACATCGCCCATATGCCATGTTCCCTGGCCAATTGCCGGAACCGTTGTCCCGTCTGTCAGCGTGACGGTGCAGCTCCTTACCTGCTGCCTGACGGTTTCCATTTCCCTGTCGCTTATTTTAATCAGGATGAATCATCTCCGCTAAACTTTATTTCAGAACTTTCCCGTTTATTATCGCATGATATTTTCCCGAAGCCAAAGATTTTGCGGTATTTTGAGATTCATATTCGCTGTGCGCCGTTCGAATGATATGTAACAGACATAGATAACGGGCGCGGATTTTTTGATTCGGGCTGAAATTTGTTTCAAAAAACAGCCCGGTCATGCATAATAAGAATAGAACTTATTTTGAATATTTGCCGCACGGATGAAGGAGGAGCCTGTCGGCCATGGCTGTTTCCGTACTGAAAAAGACCTTTCAATCTGATTACACCAAAGTGTTTTTGCTTTGTCTGCTGACTTCCGGACTGATGTTTCTTCCTTCCATTATCATCAATAAGGGCCTGTTTACGCTTGTGGGCGATTTTAATTATCAGCAGATCCCGTTTAACATGCTCAGCAACAGCTCGATTAAGCACGGAGATATATTTTGGAGCTGGGCAACGGATCTTGGAAGTAATTTTATCGGTTCTTACAGCTTTTATACGCTGGGCAGCCCTTTTTTCTGGCTCAGCCTGCTTTTTCCCGCTTCTTTTTTTCCGTACATTATCGGTCCGATGCTGATGCTGAAATACTGCGTTGCGGGAATGACCGCGTTCGGATATATGAAACGTTATGTATCCGATAAGCATTATGCGGCAATGGGCGCCTTGCTCTACGCCTTTTCCGGCTTTTCCGTCGTCAATCTGATGTTCAATCACTTTCAGGATGTAATTGCGTTTTTTCCTCTGCTGCTGGCAGGCATGGATAAATTAGTAGAGGACCGAAAGCACGGCTGGTTTGCGGCAGCGGTCGCGCTGAACGCCACATTGAATTTTTTCTTTTTCATGGGCGAGCTTGTCTTTCTGATTCTCTATTTCTGTATACGGTTTTTGGCTGAAGATATTCGAAAATACATACGGGCGCTTCCTAAATGTCTGCTCGAGGGGGCTGTCGGTTTAGGCATGGCCTGCTTTCTTTTTCTTCCTGCCGTTCTTTTTACTGTCCAGAACCCGCGCCTGAATGCTTTCCTTTACGGACCAAGCGCTTTAACGTTTGACGGAGCCCGCTATCTGGAAATTATTAAGGCGTTCCTGATGCCGGCCGATCTGATGCCGTACCAGTCCGCCATTTATGATTCGGATTTTACTTCCAGCGGTGCGTACCTGCCGCTGTTCGGGCCGGTTCTGGTGATCACGATGATGATCGGAGAACGGAAAAACTGGATGTCGCGGATTACGCTCCTGTCTTTGATCATGGCCTGCATACCGCTCCTGAACAGCCTGTTCTACGTACTGAACGCCTCCTACTATGCCCGCTGGTTCTATATGCCGGTTCTGATTATGGCACTGATGTCGGCTGTCGTCCTTGAAAAAAGAAACGAGATCAGCATCAGAAGTATCAGAAAGGGGTGGCTGATCACAGCCGGTGCCACGGCTTTGCTTGCCGTTTTTCTGTTCTTTTATCCATGGAGCCCGAGTGAAAAAAGCGCTGTCTTTCGTCCGGATCTTTTCCTTTTCTATCTGAGTGTCACTCTGGCCGGCCTGGCGGGCACCTACTATCTGATCGGGCGCTTTAAAAGCACAAAATACTGGACGCTCGTGACGACGGCGGTGCTCGTTCTATTTTCGGGCGGACTGGGATTATTCAATATTGAAGTCACGAACAGTGTTTACAGCTATCAGTCGGGAAGCGATATCTATAATACGCTGATAAAAACGGCCCGGTTTCTGAACGCGGTTCTGCCGAAAAGCGAGGATTATCGGGTGGGAATCAGCGATGACGGATCGAATCTGCCGATGGTTTCCAATACGCCGACCGTAAATTCATTTACGAGCATGGTCAACGGCTCGATTTTTAATTTTTACAGATCTCTCGACGACCCGCGTGAAGTCAAGACGATTATTCCCGACAGCTATTTCGGCCTTCAGCCGCTGCTCTCCGAACGATTTTACATCGATACGGTCCAGGATAAAAACGGCTATCTCTACGCGCAATTTAATAATGGAACAAATACCGTCTATGTTTATGAAAATAAAAACGTGCTGCCGATCGGATTTACGTACGACTATTACATGACAACCAAACAGTTCAACATGATCCCGGCGGAAGACCGGCATCTGGCACTGCTTAAAGCCGTGGTTCTGTCTCCTTCGGAAGTCAGCCGGGTGAAGAACTTTTTGCTGCCGATTCCCATTTCTCAGCTGAACTCGATTGAAAGCGGAAATTATCTTCAGGATGTGCGGGCACGGGCAAGCGAGGCGTCCACTTATTTTCACCGCGACCAGCACGGCTTCACTTCAAAAATTCGTACCGATTCCGAAAAGTACGCCTTCTTCAGTGTTCCATATGATCAAGGCTGGAGTGCGACCGTCAACGGGCAGCCCGTGAAAATTCTCAACACGGATGGATTTATGATCGTTCCGGTAAATGAAGGGAACAATACGATCCGCTTTACTTATCAGACGCCCGGTCTGACCGCCGGAATTTTCATTTCTCTTCTATCGCTTGTCCTGTGGGCAGGGTGGATTTACGGAGGAAAAAAATTCAGCGAGCGGCTGTCGAATCCGTTTGGTAAGACCCCTCCGGGACGAACATTGAGTTAAAAGGGAAGATTCGTTCATATTTGAATTTTTTTTGAACGGCTGGATTTTTCGGTGATCAACGATTGAAAAGAATTGAAAATTATGGTATTTTCTTTACAATAAAGAGTAAAAACTCTTTGCCCACTCTGAAAGCTTTATTTTTTATCTTCACGACAATCGCCGAATCCAAGCTTTTCCCTCCTGCGGCGGTTCCTTTTTCCAAGCAATTTCTCTGAATGCTCGTCCAAAAATCGACACGTGCGGATCCATGCGGATGAATGCCGCCTGAAACGGGCATGAAGCACGGCAGGCCTCAGGCGTTTACTTCCAGATCCGGTCGAAAGAGCGGATTGACCAACCAAAAATGAAAAGGATGGGTAGAATGGATCAGTATATTATCAGTCAGAAAACGATGGCTTTACTGCCGTACGATAGCCCGGACGGCAGCCTGCAGACATGGGTTATTGAAGAGGAGCGAATCCTTTCGCTTCCGCAGACGCCTTATCAGGTGCTCCATTATTCATGCGGTTATTTCGGCTCTACCTTCAGCGGAAGAAAAAAGGGGGCGGTTTCCATGGGTTACAAAAGCATGCCGCCGATCTGCATCTGCAGCGAGCTCGGCCTCTACTTCTTCTCGTTAATGTCAGAAGCAAGACGGGAATGTGTCTGGCTTTCGCACACACATATCAGGGATTGGAGAAAGTGCGGTGAGAGGCATGTCATGGTCCATCTGATGAACGGCCGCAAGATCCCGGTTCCGGTCCAGCTGAATGTTTTTCAAAGCAAACTGATGAGAGCGGCGCAGTTCCGCTATCAGCTCTGTGAACGGATGGCACCCCGGCGGTCCGCAAATGAGTATCCTGAAATGTTGGAGGTAAGTTCTGCCGAGCATCTGATCATCAATGAACGGGGGACTTATTCGATTTGCGAAAAAGCTCCGGCCGTTGAATAAAGTACTTTTCAAATGGTGACGGGCTCCGAACAGGCCGAATAAACGCATTTGCTGCCGCCGATGGATTCTTCCTTCAAATGGCGCCAAGCTCGAACAGCTCAGAAGAATTCTGCAGCGCCCGGGTTGTTCACCCTTCCGCACGCACAAAATAATGGTCCCGGTATGGGACGTGGCCGTTATCTTAAGGGAGTATTGAGAAGAATTTTTTCAGGTAAAGAAAACCCGCAGGACGGCTTAGTGCCGCCTCATCCAGGCCGGTTCTCGGCGGGAGGGAAAGCGGGCAGCAAAGATCCGTTTGGAGGACCGGGCCGGTATGGGAGCAGATACAAGTATCTTCAATTGCCTGAGGGCATTCGATGTAGCCGATGCTGATTATGAAGGTTGAACATCCGGTTAGGCGACCATGAGGACTGCTTGGAACAGCGGAGCGGAAACAGCCGGGAAGCAGGCGGATTTTCCGTTCGCCCGGCGTGTAAAAAAGTTTTTTAAATTCATACTAAGGATGTCATAACGGCCACGGCCGATCTTTCAAAGATAAGGTTTTCTTTCATTCATCTGGAACACAATTTCTAAAAATGATAAGCCGAGGAAGCGCCCGTGTCTGAACGGTATGGCTTGAACCGCTTCTCCAGGAGCGCCGGATTTGGCCGGAAGGGAGCAGGAAACGGCCGATAGAATGCCGGATTTGGCCGGAAGGGAGCAGGAAACGGCCGATAGAGTGCCGGATTTGGCCGGAAGGGAGTAGAATTTGGCCGATAGAATGCCGGATTCGGCCGGAAGGGAGCAGGAAACGGCCGATAGAATGCCGGAATCGGCCGGAAGGGAGCAGGAAACGGCCGATAGAGTGCCGGATTTGGCCGGAAGGAAATCTGAAATCGGCCGATTTGGGTGTTTCTCCCGCATATTAGCATAATCTTTGAATGCCGCTCCGTTTGGCGATAAAATGCGGCGGCCGAAGAGGGGACCCGGCCTAAAAAAGCGGATCTCATTTGTTTCAGAACTTTGACATATTGGTTGCGTTTGCAGCAGCCGTCGGACACGGAGCATTCTGTTATACTGAATCTGTGATACAACAGAAATGATAAAGGGAGAATTATTGTATGACAAAAGCTTTCCTTTTTCTTTCGGACTTTGACGGGACCCTCACGGGCAAAGATTTTTTTCATGTCATTATTGATCAATATTTTCAAAAGGACAGCGAGCAACTTTACGCGGATTGGGACAGTAAAGTGACGACAGATCTTAATTTTCTGACCCGTTTATTCGGAGCGATCAATCGGGATCAGGCCGGAATCGAGGAAGACATCCTGAAAATTCCGTTCGATCCGGACGCAAAGAAGGTCATTGAACACGTTCAAAGGGCGGGCGGCGACTTTGTCGTAATCAGTGCGGGAACGGATTATTATATAAAGCGGATTTTCAGTCATTATGGCGTCCACGGCGTCAAGATTTATTCTAATCCGGGGATCTACGCAAACCGGGGCATTCAGCTGAAGGTTGACCCGAACGGACGTTACTACTCGGAGATGTACGGTATCGATAAAGCGAAGCTGGCCCGTGATTTAATCAGGGATTACGATACTGTTTATTTTGCGGGAGACAGCAGACCGGATCTGCAGGCGGCCGAACTGGCCGATACGGCGTTTGCTAAAGGAAAACTGCAGGGTCTGCTCGATGCCGGGCATCATCCGTATGTGCCGATCCGCAGCTTTAAGGATGTTGAGGACTATTTACTGGATCATGAGGAGGTTCTGAACAATGGAAGCCGCTAATCATCAGATCGTCGTACCGACCCTTCTGGATGTGAAAAAAGGAAACATGGCCCGCATCGGCGGGCTGCTGAAGCGGCACCGTTTTAAAAAGGCCGTGATTTTTTTCGGGCAGGGTCTGACTGATCTTCTCGGGGATAAAGTGTTCGCCTCTCTTGAAAAAAACGGCATCGAGGTTTTGATGACGACAGAGATCACGGATATTGATATCGACGGCGTCGTTGATCGGGCCTTTCAGCTCCCGTTTCAGACGGAAGCGGTGATCGGCATCGGCGGCGGGAAGGCGCTTGATGCCGCGAAATATACGGCTTTGCTGCGCAAATGGCCGTTCATCAGTGTTCCGACTTCGACGTCGAACGACGGTTTTTCGAGTTCGAACACATCGCTGACCATTCACGGACGGCGCATTTCTGTGCACGCGAAGATGCCCTACGGCATTATTATTGATATCGATGTGATCAAAAGTGCACCGGAGTGTTTCATCTATTCAGGCGTCGGCGATCTCGTTTCAAAGATCACCGCGGCCGAAGACTGGATCTTTGAGGAGAAGAGCGGAAAGACGAGAGTGGACGATTGTGCGCTGATGCTGTCAAAGAAGGCAGTCAACAGTTTTGTCCGGACAGATTTCGGTACGATCAGGGACGATCTGTTTCTGAAGGAACTGGTCGATTCACTGACGATGGCCGGCATTTCGATGGAGATTGCCGGAAACAGCGCGCCGACAAGCGGGAGCGAACACCTGATTTCGCATGCGCTCGACATCTGTTCCGCCCGCCCGCAGCTGCACGGCGTGCAGGTCGGCGTCGCTTCCTACCTCATGAGCAAAGTCCAGAATCATCGTTATGAACGAATAACGAAAGTGCTGAAGGGTACCGGATTTTTCAATTATGCAAAGACACTCGGGATGACTCTGTCCGATTTTGACAGGGCGATCGACAAGGCGCCTGAGATCAAACCGATGCGCTATACGTATCTGCACGTGCCGGAGTACCGGAAACTAGCGCATCAAATCCTGCATGACGATCCGATTCTGCAGGAAGTGCTCAGGTAGGAACAGGGCGGAGAGCAGGGGAAAGCAGGGCCGCTCAAAACGTGGAGCCCTCCCCTCTCGCAAGGCTCATTGCCAAATGTTGAAAAGCGGGATATAATGGAAACCGGAAAAGTGATTTTCATTTAACCGAAGAAAATGAGGTTTTATAAAATGGTCGTAGCTGCTTATGATGGGGTTTTTTACGAATAACGAAATAAACGCATGAAGGGTGCGCTTTTTCGTTTCGACAGCCAATCATCATGGGGCAGTTGCGGCTATGCAATTACGGACTGTAAGCAAAATCTGTAGTGGGCATGCTGTTGCCGTGTTCACTGCAGATTTTTTTTGTGCTCTCGGATGTGCCCGATGATGATTCACGGAAAAAAGGGCGGGTGAATTTTTATGAAATGGAAAGACTGGGACATTAATCTGAAAGTCCGTCTGATTGGAGAAGGCATTTTCAATATCTTATACTGGATGTATTTTCCTTTTATGGCGATCTATTTTTCGGCCACTTTCGGACAGGGAACGGCGGGGCTGCTGCTCGTTCTTTCGCAGGTTTTCGGTACGGTTATCGGCTTGTTCGGCGGTTACTGCGCCGATCATTTCGGGAGAAAGAAGATGATGGTTTTCTCGGCGGTCGGGCAGGCGGTCTGTTTTGCTTTTTTTGCGGCGGCGAACTCGCCCTGGATCGTTTCGCCGCTGATCACGTTTATCAGTTTTTCTCTGCTCGGTCTGTTCGGCCAGCTTTACTGGCCGGCCAGTCATGCGATGATTGCCGATGTTGTGCCCGAGAAATATCGTGCCCATGTATTTGCGATTTTTTATACATCGATCAATGTGGCGGTCGTCATCGGTCCGTTACTGGGCGGTATTTTCTTTTTTAACGACCGGTTCGCCTTTCTTTCGGTTTGTACCGCTGTCAGTGCGGCTCTCGTCTATGTACTTAAACGGTGGATTCATGAGACGGCGCCTGTTTCCGGAGGAAGCACGGCTCAGCTGCAGCATTCCGGGCACTGGACAGAGTATCTCAAGAATCAGTTGGGCGATTATCGAGTGATTTTCAAGGACCGCGTGTTCCTGCTTTACATACTGGCCGGCATTCTGGTTGCCCAGACCTTTATGCAGCTGGATCTGGTCATCGCCGTCTACACAACCGGCAATGTTCCGAAGCAGACATTGATCACGATCGGGGACTGGGTGCTCAGCGTCGACGGGAAAGGCCTTTTCAGCCTGATGGTATCGACGAACGGGCTGTGTGTGGCACTTTTTACCGTCATCGTCACGAAATGGATGACGAAATTCAGGGAAAGCAGCGTGTTCATGGGTTCCTCTTTCTGCTATGGGGCGGCGATCATCCTGATCGGTTCGACAGTAAACGCCTGGCTGCTGCTGCTTGCGATCGTACTGTTTTCATGGGCTGAGCTGATGACAGTCGGCGTACAGGACAGTTTTGTTGCCAGACTTGCTCCTGAGGAACTGCGCGCCCAGTATTTTGCGGCTTCGGCCCTGCGGTTTTCGCTGGGCCGGACCATTGCTCCGCTGGCGATTCCGATGACGGTCTGGCTCGGCTATTCCTGGACTTTTCTCATCCTTGCCGCACTCGCTTTTTCAGGCATGGGCATTTACGGGCTTGTTTTTTCATTGTTTCATCAAAAAAGCGATCAAAACCGGATTGTGGTCGGAAAATAGAAAGAACACGGACGTCGGCGGCCGGGCCGATTTTGGCCGATCAGGAATCCTATGAAACTGTTTTTGCTTTAAATTGTTAAATTATGAAAAGTATGAAAATAAATGTTTTGACTCATGATTTCCATACGAAAAATAACATAAATTATCAAAATTGTCGTTACCCTGTTTCCAATATTTTGTTATAATGAAAGTTAGACAGCGCTTACAAAGATTCTATTAGATTGGATGCGATGATCATGTATTTTGGGGGAATTGAGGCCGGCGGCACAAAATTTGTTTGTGCGATTGGCGATGAGGACGGAAAAATTTATGCGCGGGAAAGGGTCGCGACGGAAGATCCGGATGCGACGATACCTAAAGTGATTCAGTTTTTCCGGAATTTTAAAATCGAATCTTTGGGGATCGGATCTTTCGGGCCGATTGACCTGAATAAAGAAAGCGCGACCTACGGCTGCATTATGTCGACGCCGAAGCTGGCATGGACCGATTACCCGCTTGTCCGAACCGTGAAAGAGGCGCTGCATGTTCCGGTCGGTTTCAGTACCGATGTAAACGGAGCGGCACTCGGTGAATTATATCGGGGAGCGGCCAAGGGGCTGGACGGCTGCCTTTACATCACGGTGGGCACCGGTATCGGAGCCGGACTGGTCACCAATCATCAATTGCTGCAGGGCCTGTCCCATCCGGAAATGGGCCACGTGCTGCTGCGCAGGTCTCCGGAAGATAAGTTTGAAGGCATCTGTCCTTATCACGGCGACTGCCTGGAAGGGCTCGCTTCCGGCCCCGCTCTCGAAGCGAGATGGGGGAAACCTGCGTCCGAATTGAAAAATGATCTGAGAGTCTGGAAATTAGAAGCGGAATACCTGGCACAGGCACTGATGCAGTACATTCTGATTCTTTCACCGGAACGGATTGTCATGGGCGGCGGAGTGATGAAACAGAAACTGCTGTTCCCGATGATCCGCATCAGGCTTCAGGAACTTCTCGGCGGTTATCTTGATCTTCCTGAATTGAAAGAACATCTGGACGAATATGTGGTACCGCCGGCTCTGGGGGATAACGCGGGCATTACGGGTGCGCTCATTCTGGCAAGACAGGCGTTCACGGAGAGCCGGGTTGCCCGGGCGTGAATAAATGCATTGAGAAATCCGGCTGCCCTTCAATCTCAGGCGGCCGGATTTTTGGTTTCATGGGACGATGTAAGCTGGGCGGACGCCTCGTCGGCCGGACATCGATTTTTCACCGCAGTGGCCCGGCTGTTTTAGTTCATAGGCCATGGTTAATCATCGGCTCGGGAATTTTGGATCGGTCTTTTTGCAAGTACATTGCTGGTGAGTTTAGCAGTAAACTGAAACAATACCCATTAACATACAGTTTTTAACCTTTTTAATGGCTGATCAATTAAATAGTGAACTGAATACCTTACACGAACGGCGAGCTGCTGAAAAAATAGAAGCAGGTCCCTGCCCGGATACGGACCGGACCATTTGCCTTTTGATGATTATTCATCCCACCCATCTAAGCCGGTAAAGCGCGCTGTTAACCATTGCCTTCCGATGGACGGCGGATCCAAGCTCTTGGATATGAGGGGACACTCGATGTGTTCTTCAGTATATATTTGCTGGAAAAATCTATGAATCTTAAAACGCTCAATAGTTGCAGCCGGCTCCGTCTCTTGACTTTCGGCATTTTTAATCCGCCGGAAAGCAGTGATCGATGTTTCCGTTCTTTTCTAAAGTGCGCAGCGCGGCCGCCGTGAGAATAGAGCTCCCGGAGAACATCGCCTCCCGGTTGAACGTCATCTGCGGATGGTGAAGGCCGGGTTTCAGTCCGCATCCGAGACCCAGCATCGTCGTTTTCAGATTCGGAAGGTTGAACGCATACTGATGGAAATCATCTCCGCCGCTTGAACGGTGCGGCTGTTCAAGCCGGCCTTTGCCCAGAATATCCGTGATCGCGCCGGACATAATGCCGATAGCTTCCGGATGATAGAGCGCGCTGATGCATCCGGGCGAGGTACTGATTTTAATCCGGACTAAAAAGGCATCGGCAACGGAGCGGATGACACGCCGCACCTGTTCGGTCAGTCCGGCCATTGCTTCGTTTGTCTGCGCTCGCACATCCAGCGTAAATTCCGCGTGGCCGGGGATAATATTCGACGCTGTTCCGGAGTGGAGCGTTGTCATTTTAACTGTACTCGGGATCATGGGATTCATATGGATGTGCCCCAGCCCCTCGATGATTGCCGAGGCGGCCTCGATCGCGTTTTTGCCAAGATGCGGCCGCGCGGCATGGGCGTCCTCGCCTTCAATCACTGCGCTGATCGTTTTGCAGGCACCGTGAAGAATTGCCGGTTCCGCCCGCCCGTCGGCAATCTCTTCGTTCGGGCGGAGATGGACCCCGAATAGATAATCGGCGTCGCTCATGACACCGCGGGCAATCATGGCCCGGGCGCCTTCGCCGGTCTCCTCGCCGGGCTGAAAAACGAAACGGATCGTTCCGCCCGATGTCGGCCGGTATTTTTTCAGAAGCATGACGACTCCTAATACGATGCTCATGTGGGCGTCATGGCCGCAGGAATGGTTTGCCCGGAACGTTCCGCCGACTTCCTGCCAGAGGGCATCCATGTCTGCCCGGATCGCAACAACAGGTTTTCCGGAGCCGATTTCACCGATCACGCCCGGGCAGTCGGAAAAGGTCTGAGTACGGCATCCGAGCGCGTCGAGCCGTTTCTTAATCCATTCCGTTGTTTTCGTTTCTTTCATGCTGATTTCGGCATGTGTATGCAAATAATCGAAAAATTCGCTTATTTTTCCTTGAACAGCCGCATCGCAAACCGGTTTATCGGGAAGCGTCATCGTCGTCATCCTTTCAAAGAGTGAATTTGTCTTTTAGCCTCTCGGACATTGATATGAGCAATTGATATTAGTGTATTTTAACAGGCCGTTTTTAGCAAATCGATCGAACTTTTATAAATTGAATTCGGGGGATTTTTAGAGAGCTGTTATATGCATAAACCGTAAACCGCTATTTTTAGCAGCTTTACCGGACTTTCTTACTTTTTCCTGTCACAAACACGGCCGCCTGCTCACATGCAAGAATGTTATAATAGAAAAAGAAATTTTTGAGATACAACGGGAGAAGGAAATGTTATGGACAAAACACCGCTTTTTCTGCAGCCGGCGCTTCATGAGAAAATCTGGGGCGGTACCCGGCTGCGGGATCAGTTCGGATATCAGATTCCAAGCGAGACGACAGGAGAATGCTGGGGCATATCGGCACATCCGAACGGCCCTGCAGTGATTAAAAACGGTAAGCTGGCAGGAAAAACTCTGGCTGAAGCCTGGGCCGCCCACAGGGAACTTTTTGATAATTACCAGGGAGATGCTTTTCCGCTGCTGACGAAGATTCTTGACGCCAAAGCCGACCTGTCCGTACAGGTCCATCCGAACGACGCCTATGCCCGGGCGAAGGAGCATGTCCCGTTCGGCAAGACGGAATGCTGGTACATTATCGACTGCGATGAGAATTCGGAAATCGTATACGGACACACAGCCCCGTCGCGCGAGGCGTTCAGGAAAGCCGTAGACGAGAAAAAATGGAACAGTCTGCTGCGCCGCGTAAAAGTCAAACCGGGCGACTTCTTCTATGTACCGAGCGGAACGATTCATGCGATCTGCAGCGGCTGCCTGATTCTCGAAACCCAGCAGAGTTCGGATACGACGTACCGCGTCTATGATTACGATCGGCCGGGAAAAGACGGCAAGCGGCGCGAGCTGCATATTGAGCAGTCGATTGAAGTGGCCAATTGTCCGCATGTCGATCCGGAACTGACTTACCGCGTGCGCCAGGAGGCAGAGGCCAAATTCACGGAACTGCTGCGAGAAAATTATTTTACCGTATCCCACTGGGAAATACGCGGCCATGCCGGCCCAATTCGGAAGAACTGGCCGTTTCTCCTGATGAGCGTGCTGAACGGGGAAGGTTCGCTCCTGATCGGAGACGAACATTATTCGTTGAAAAAAGGCGATCATCTGATTGTGCCATCATCGGCGGAAACATTGTCACTGACCGGAACACTGGATCTGATCGTCTCGAATCCTGTCTGACAATGAGAGGACGAGCACGGAAAAAGAAACCGGCAATCGCCGTCATCGGCTGCCTGGATCGGGTTCCGGATGCCATCGTTCAGAGCGGACATAGGTCGGAAGTTGCCGGAAATGTCCTCCTTTCCGGGCCAGATCCCCTGCCTGCTCATGCACTGGCGACCAGTCTGCTGACCGGGCAGGGAATTCGGATTGTCCAAGTACACGGGACAAACGGAAAAGTGGAGGTAAAAGACATCGATGCTGCAGAAAAGCGGATCGCCCGCTGCGACATGATGTTGCTGCTGCTGAATGTCGAGATCGGCGCAATCATCCATGCGGCAGGACTGGCGAAAAAACATCACATCCAGGTTATACTGGATCCGGTGCCAATGATGAGCTTTCCGGAAAAAATCAGGAGGACGGCGGAACTGATCGGGTCCGTTTCACATCGGTTCCTGAAAAACCGTTCCAAGGTAATTCCTTATAGAAGAAAGAACGGATGAACAAAAACGCGGCAAAAAGAATAAATAAAATGATTCTGATAAGAATGATTCTGCCAATCCGGGGGAATCATTTTTTTAAATGGCTGATAATTTTTACGGACCTGTAAAATATCCATCCCGATTCGGAGGCGGAGTTCGTTGCATGCATCGTATTCCTCTATCACTTCTGACAGGCCGACTGATCGTGATGGTTTATAGATGCGGCTCTGTGCGCTGCTGATAAATCCTGCCGAGCGCCGATCTCTGCAACGGGTTCATAAATTCTGTTCGGTGTCGGTAGATTGCCGCGCCGGTCGAAAAACCAGCGCCGATGACCGATAAAACCTCAGCACCGACCGATAAACTAGCGATAATGACTGATAAAACTTCAGCACTGACCGATAAACGAGCAATAGTGATCGATAAAACTGCAATGATGACCGATAAAGCTCCGCTGCCGACCGATAAATCCGCGCTGAGAGTTGCGCATAGGGCAGTTTTTTTGAACGGGATTATTTTACAAAAAAATGGTGCAAGGTTTTTGCGGCGATTTCCGAAAAACCTTGCACATGGCTAACTCTTAAAACATTTGCACACAGTTCGAAGAAGCAGCTCTTGCAGGCCATCATGACCGGCTCATTTGTCAATGGGTCCGGGCAGCAGGCTGTCTTGCGTGCACTAAAAACCTTGCATCACGGTCGATAAAATCAATCGGTATGGGAATGGTTTATCTTTAAAGTATCTTTTTTACAGTGAATTCGAATGAACCGGCGGACGGAGCAGCTTTTCTATTAGGCTCTTAAAAGCCGGTCAGACAAAAGCGCTGACGACCATGACGATAGCAAAGGCGGCAAAGGACAGCAGTGTTTCAAGTACGGTCCATGTCTTGAATGTCTGTTTGATTGACAGTCCTAAGTACTCTTTGACGAGCCAGAAACCGGCGTCATTCACATGAGAGAACATCAGCGAGCCGGCTCCTGTAGCGATTACCAGGAGCGGAAGGTTGACGCCCGTCATGTGCTGGACGATCGGATCGACGATACCGGCCGCCGTCGTCAGCGCCACGGTAGCAGAGCCTGTGGCTATTCGAATCAGACCGGCGACGACGAATGCCATGACAAGCGGGGATAATTGCCAGCTGGTCGCCAATTGGGCAATGGCATTCCCGACCCCGGAAGAAATTAAAATCTGTTTGAACGCTCCGCCGGCACCGATGATCATCATAATCGAGGCTAACGGCCCCAGCGAATCGCCGGTTAACGTGCTGATCAATTTTCTGCTCATCCCTTGCCTGATCCCTAATAGATAATAAGCGACAAATACAGAGATCAACAGAGCAATCAGCGGGTTGCCGAGGAAGTTCAGCAGATTTGCCAGCCATGCAGGCATTGAGATGAAAGGAACAATAACTGTTCCGATCATTAAGATGATCGGCAGGAGGATCGTAAAGAAGGAGACGCCTGTTGATGGGTAAGTTTCGGCCGAAACATTGGCCGCTACAACCTTCGGCTCCGATTCGGGCTGTACGCGCTTACTTATGTAGTAAGCGAACAGAGGACCGCCGATGATGCCAGCCGGCAGAGCGACAAGCAATGAGTAGACCAGGACCTGGCCGACATCGGCGTGGAAGATACCGATTGCTGCCATTGCCCCGGGATGCGGAGGAACGATGCCGTGTGAAATTGAGAGAGCGGCAACCATCGGAATTGCAATGAGCAGCAGATTCTTCTTCGTCGTTTTCTGAATCGCAATAACCAAGGGAAGCAGTATGACCAATCCAACTTCAAAGAACACAGGAATACTGATAATTAGGCCGGCAAAGAAGGTCGCCCACGGCAGATTGCGTTCACCGAATGCATGGGTAAAAAATTGAGAAATCTGAACGCCTGCTCCTGATTCCGACATCATTTTGCCAAGGATCGTTCCCAGGGCGAGAATGCCGAGGAGGGAGCCGAGAATCCCGCCTACGCCCGTTTCATAATCCGCAGCGATTTTAGTTATCGGCAATCCGGCGGCTATGCCTAATAACAGACTTGCCACCGACAGACTGATAAAAGCATGCCATTTGAACCAGGTAACGCCGACAATGACCAGAGCAATTGCCAATATAGTGATTGAAATTAAGTATACGCTGTTCACGGCAACCATCACTTTCCCATTTATTATTTTTTTCGAAAAGATAAACCGTTGCGGGTTTTCGCTTATTCGTGTGCAGCCTGCTTGAATGTTTCAGCTTGCAAAACTCCCGATCTGCGCGGCTGCCGAATAAAGCCGGCTTTGAAAATACTTCCTCAGCTGAGGTATGCGTTTACTTTTGAAACGAACCGCTGCGCATTTTCCTTAACCCGGCGATAGTCGCCCTTTCTAGATCCTTTTGTCAGCACGCTGCCTACGCCGACCGCAAAGCTGCCTTGATCCAGCCAATCATTGATATTTTCCAGATTAATGCCGCCTGTCGGCATAAGGTTGAGATTGGGCAGAGGGCCCCGGATACTTTTAATAAATCCTGATCCGGCTGTACTCCCGGGAAAGACTTTGACGACATCGGCACCTGACTTCAGCGCTTCAGTCATTTCCGTCACAGTGAAACAGCCCGGAAGATAGGGGACTGAATAAAGATTGCAGATTTCACTGATATCTTTTGAAAAATTAGGGCTGACTACGAATGATGCACCGTATAAAATGGATAATCTTGCAGTCTCAGCATCTAAAACCGTGCCGGCGCCGATCAGTGCGCCGCTTTTTCCTTCGGCTAATGTCTGAAATGCCTGCAGACAATTCGGCGTTGTAAAAGCGACCTCGATGCTGTTTATCCCGCCTTCGATACATGCCCCGGATATACCGACAGCATCGTCTGCGCCGCTGCCCCTGACGACAGCGACGATCCGGCCCTGATGTAATTTTTTCAGCACTTCATATTTTTTAAGCATGTTTCCACCCTCTCCGATCAGATCGTCCGTACGGCACCGCGAGCAGCCGATGCGGTACTGGAAGCGTAAAGTTTAAGAAATTTGCTTGCCTTTTTTGTCAATTGAGCCAGTTTTTCTTTTCTGTGCGATAATTCGTCTGCGGTCACTTTTAGTGAAATGGAACGTTTGGACACATCGATATCAATCCGGTCTCCGTCCTGGACCAGCGCCAGCGTCCCTCCTTCGGCTGCTTCGGGGCTCATATAGCCAATCGACAGTCCGGCCGAAGCACCCGAAAAGCGTCCGTCTGTAATGAGTGCAATCTTTTTATATCTGGCAAGAATTTCCGTACAGCGGTGCAATTCGCGCATGCCGGGCCCTCCTTTGGGCCCCTCATAACGGATCACAACGACTTGATTCTCGGCAATTTTTCCGGCTGTATACGCTTCCTGAAACTGCTCTTCCGAATTAAATACTAAAGCCCGCCCTGAAAAAGTCATCAGTTCATCGGGGATAGCGGATTGTTTGACCAAAGCCCCTTGTTCGGCGAGGTTGCCTTTTAAAACCGCGATGCCTCCTTCCGATTCGAGCGGATGATCGAGCGGATGGATGATTTCACGGTCCAGCACTCTGGTTCCGGCAATATTCTCCGCTGCCGGCCGGCCGGTGACTGTCAGGCTGTCCAACTGAAGGAGGGGAGCCAGTTCTTTCATCAATGCCGGGATTCCGCCGGCACGCTGCAGATCATTGGTCGTAAAGTTATTATTGTTCGGCGTCACTGCAGCGATAAAGGGGACTTTCCGGCTGATTCTGTCGAATGTATCCAGAGGCAGGTCCAGTCCTTCCTCGCCGGCGATTGCCGGGAGATGAAGACATGCATTCAAAGATCCGCCCATGGCCAGCAAAACGGAGATGGCATTTTCAAAAGCTTTTCTCGTCATAATGTCTCTTGCCCGGATGTTTTTCTTCACAAGATCGACAATCTGGCGCCCCGCCGTCTCGGCGGCGGCCAGCTGTTCGTCGGAGAGCGCTCTCATCCATGATGTACCAGGAAGAGCCATTCCCAGCGCTTCCGACAGTCCCTGCATCGTGTTGGCGGTTCCAAGAAACGGGCAGACACCGGCGCACGGGTAATACTTGCGGGTAACGGAAACCAGTCCTTTTTCGTCCAGCTTTCCGGCAAGGAACTCCTGCCGGGCTGCCTTTGACTCCTTGGGTTTAATAGAATTGGGCATGACCCCGCCGAGGACAACAAGACTCGGAAGATTCAGGCGGGCCGCACTCATGAGCATGCCGGGAACAATCTTGTCACAGGAACTGAGCATGACCATTCCGTCAAAAATCTCGTGCGCACGGATCATCGTTTCAACGCTGTCGGCAATCACATCGCGACTGGGAAGAGAATATTTCATGCCGTCATGTCCCTGGGCAATGCCGTCGCAAACCGCAATGGTATTAAATTCAAGCGGATAGCCGCCTGCCTCAATGACGCCTTTTTTAACATGTTCCGCCAGCTGCCTCAGATGAACATGTCCCGGCACAATTTCATTCCAGGAGTTCGCAACGGCAATAATCGGGCGGTCCATCATTTCGTACGGCACACCGCTCGAACAGAGATGCCCTTTTAATATAGCCCGCGTATAAGGCTTGATTTTCGACAGCCGATTTTGGATCATAATGGAGTCCTCCTGTTTAAAAATTTTTTTTATAAATAAAGCCGATATGTTTCCATGTTCCAAAAACCTTTTAATCGCTGAATTGAGAGCGCTGGAATGCGGCGATATCGTTCCATTCATCATCCAGCTTTCTGGAGAGCCGCAGAAAAATGGGAAACAGTCTTTCATAGACTTCAACATTTTCCGTTATCGGCCGATGGCTGTGAACGGACCCGACCATCCCGGAAACAACATTGAGATCGCGGACCTCCCCGGTTGCATAGAGACCGAGAACGGCCGCGCCGAGACATGAACTTTCGAAGCTTTCCGGTACGTTCACCGGCTGTGCGAAGATGTCGGCCATCATCTGCCGCCACAGTTGTGAACGGGCGAAACCGCCCGTTGCCTGGATCTGCTTCGGCTCTCCCGTCCTTTCTCTCATCGCCAGCATGACACTATAGAGATTAAAGATAATTCCTTCGAGCACGGCGCGTATCATATGCTGTTTCTGATGGTGCAGGGTCAGTCCGAAGAAGGCGCCGCGGGCGTTAGGATTCCAGAGCGGAGCCCGTTCGCCGCTGAAATAAGGCTGAAAAATCAGGCCGTCCGATCCCGGCTTGACCCGGGCGGCCATGCGTGTCAGCACGTCGTAGGGGCTGATCCCGAGCCGTTTGGCTGTTTCCACTTCCGATGCCGCAAATTCATCCCTGGCCCATCGCAGGACGCCGCCTCCGTTATTGACGGGCCCGCCGACGACCCATTTGTCCTCCGTCAGTTCATAGCAGAAGAGGCGTTCTTTAGGATCTGCGGACGGTTTGTCCACAACGGTCCGGATCGCGCCGCTTGTTCCGATCGTGACGGCGACAATACCCGGATCAATAGCGTCCACGCCTAGATTGGACAGTACACCGTCACTGGCGCCGATCACAAACGGGGTTTCCCGATTAAGCCCCATTTGTTCGGCGTACACCGGGTCGATACCGGTCAGGATCCGTGTCGTCGGAACCGGTTCAGACAGCCGTTCCTCTGTGATGCCGATCAACTTCAATACTCCCTGATCCCAATTCAGACGATGCATATCAAGCAGTCCGGTACAGGAAGCGATTGAGTAATCGACGACATATTTGTGGAACAATTTATGAAAAATATATTCTTTAATCGAAATGAATTTTTCAGCCTGATTAAAAAGATCCGCACGTTCATGTTTCATCCAAAGCAATTTCGGCAACGGCGACATCGGATGAATCGGGGTTCCGGTTCTCATATAGATCTCATGCCCGCCCAGATCTGTTTTTAAGCGGCCGCACCAATCGATGCTGCGATTATCCGCCCAGGTCATGCAGCGCATTAAGGGCTTTCCGTCCCTATCGACGGGAATAACGCTGTGCATAGCACAGCTGAACGAGACAAAGCGAATCATGCCCGGAGCCGCTTTGCTTTTTTCAACGGCATCGTGAATGACTGAGATCGTTGCTGCAAACAATTCCTCCGGATCCTGTTCTGCAGTGAAAGCGTCCGGTGTGTAGAGCGGATAACTGCTGTCCGCGTGCGCAACGATGGTGCCGTTCAATTCATAGAGAACGGCTTTCGTACTGGTCGTGCCGATGTCGACACCCATCATGTATGATTTTCCCATAATTTATCCTCTTCTTTAGTAAAGTAAGATCATGAAACCGGTACCTAATTAAACGTTTTCATTTTGCTGTCTACCTGTCGACAACATAGCCGTACAGAAGGACAAACCTAAAGCTTTGCCATGATAAAAGGTAAGCCGATTTATACGAATACGGCCATGGCATTTATTGCCCAGTGCTGCGGCGGCTTTCCGGTAAATACGTTTTTGTCCGGTATCGGTTTCTCCCGATCATAAGCAATGACCGGCATAAATCTTTAAGAGATGAATAGCGGCCTTACAGCAGCAGTCCTGCCGCCCGGAGTAAGTGCCGTTTTTTTAATCCGCTCCTCTTCATCATGTAATTGTTTCAGTATACTTGTCGACAAGTTAGGCTTCAAAAAAAGGAGAAATGGCAGCTTTCCACTTCCCGACTGCGTCTTTCTGAAAACCCTTTCTTTTTACAGCTATATCGTAATCAATTCATCGGGTGCTGTCAAGACCGTCTGCCGAACCGATCATACGCTGCCGATCAGCAGCAATTCTGCCATAACAAGATCCGGTGCTATTTTTGAAAAAAAAGCGAAGAAAAATTCATAAAATAGCCAAGAATTCTACGCGCTTTCTTTAATCGAATGCTTCAGTTACAAAAGGATCCTCCCAAGACCAACGGATGATTTCATCCGTAGATGATTTCGGGAGGATCTGACCCTCTTTTCGTGCTCTTCATTTTTAAAAGGATTTTCCGCCGGTGCCTTTGCTGTAGCTGATTTTTGCGCTTTTTCCATCTTAGCGGTTCGAATCGTTTTTCAAAAATTTATAGAGAGAAGCGAAGTCGTACTCGCCCATGCCCTTTTGCTTCAGAAGGCCGTAAAGCGATTTGACCGTATTAGAAATCGGCAGCGCAAAATTGTGCGTGTAAGCTTCCTCGGCAGCCAGTTCCATGTCTTTGTAAATGCTGACTACTTTAAAATCCGCCTTTTCGAAGTCTCCATCCAGAACTTTGTGCTGTTTGAAATGGAGGATCGGGGCGGCGGTCGGCCCTTCAAGCAAAGAATGAATCAGTCCCTTTTTATCGAGTCCGAGGCTTTCGCCGAATGCCACGGCTTCCGAGAAGGCGGCGACCGTCTGGCCGAGCATCAGGTTATTGACAAGTTTCATCGCGGTGCCCTGACCGTTCGCTCCTTTATGCTGAATGTCTTTACCCATAATGCTGAGCAGCGGCCGCGCTTCTTCAACGTCTTTGGCCGAACCGCCGACAAAGAAAATCAGTTCACCTTTTTCAGCGGGGCCGGTCGATCCGGCAACCGGCGCGTCGAGAAAACGCACGTTTTTTTCCGCAGCGTCCTTTGCAAGCCGAACGGAATGGGCCGGGTTGATCGTACTGCTGTCAATCCACAGGCTGCCCGGGTTCAGCCCGTTCAGCAGTCCGTTTTCACCGTAAGCGACGGCGTCGACGGCTTCAGGATCTGCGAGCATTGTAAAAACAATGTCTGCCTGTTCTCCGACTGCACGCGGCGAGTCCGCCCACTTTGCCCCTTTCCCGATCAGCGGATCTGCCTTTTCTTTCGTCCGGTTGTGAACAACAAGCGGCTTTCCTGCGGCCAGAAGACGGCCTGCCATTCGGCTGCCCATGATTCCGATACCAATAAAACCAATCATCTGATTCTCCTCTTTTCGCGGATTTCTGCATTCAAAGAAATTTTACTTCAACTTCAAGGATAGCGCAAAGCAGCGGCCCGCAAAAAGAATAGCCGTTCGGGAAGAGTCTTCAAATTGCGGCACGGCATGTTATAATTTAGGATGAAATAAGGAACATACGGAGGTTATTTCGTGATCAATATCATTGCAACGGCAGAATCGCCGGAACAGGCAGCGGCTCTTCTCGATGCCGGCGTCGATACGCTGCACGTCGGCGGGCACCCTTTCGGTCTCTGCCTGCCCAAACCGCTTGGTCCGGATGAAATTGAAAAAATTGCCCGGATGGCTCACAGCTGCGGCAAAAAAATAACCGTGGCCTGCAACAGCCTGATGCATAACGAACAGATGGATCGGCTGCCGACCTATCTTTCCAGGCTGGCGGAAATGCCTGTGGATGCGATCACGGCCGGCGATCCGGGCGCTATTTTTATTCTTGAAGAGCTCGGTCTGCCGCTCCCGTATATTTATGATGCGGGCACCCTCGTCACTTCGGCGGAGCAGATTGCCTTCTGGCTGAACCGCGGCGCCGCTGGATCGGTTGCCGCGCGCGAACTGACGCTCACCGAACTTAAAGAAATACAAAGTAGACTGGATAAACCCGTTGAGGTTCTCGTTTATGGGCCGACCTGCATCCATCAGTCCGGGCGTCCGCTTCTGACAAACTACTACAGATATGCGGGGCTTGCCGAACGTGCGGACAAGGATCGCGGCCTTTACTTGCGCGATCCGAAAAATCCGGACAGCCAGTACCCGATTTATGAAGATGAAAACGGCACGCACATTTTTTCAACGGAAGATCTGTCATTGATGTCCTGCCTGCAGGAACTGTATGACAATGGGCTGCATACGTGGAAACTGGACGGTGTCCTGCTGCACGGGCCGGCTTTTGTTAAAATCGCCGAGCTGTTTGTTGAGGCAAAAAAAGCGCTTGAGTCCGACAGTTACATGGCAGCCGGATTCTGCAACCGGCTCAGAGCGCTCCAACCGGAGACGCGGCCGCTCGGCACCGGTTTTTATCTGAAAAATCCTCAAGATGTAAACTGACTGAGCGGCCTGCTGTTTCCCGAATACCGTCAATCTATCCATAAACTGATAATAAAAAGTGAAAGAATCTATGAGAGGAAAGAACGATGAGAACAATCTTGAATAAGCCGGAATTGCTTGCTCCGGCGGGCAATCCGGAAAAATTGAAAATGGCGATTCGCTACGGCGCCGACGCGGTTTATATCGGCGGGCAGGCATACGGCCTGCGCTCGAGGGCGGGTAATTTTTCTTATGATGAAATGGAGGAGGGCGTTGATTTTGCCCACAGCCGCGGCGCAAAAGTGTATGTTGCCGCCAATATGGTGACCCATGAAGGCGATGCGGAAGGAGCCGGCGATTTTTTCAGGACACTGAAAAACATGGGCGTCGATGCGGTGATCGCTTCCGATCCGGCGCTGATTACCGTTTGTTTTGCTTCAGCGCCGGGCCTGCCGATTCATCTGTCGACTCAGGCGTCGGCCACCAACTATAAAGCACTGGAATTCTGGAAAAAGGTCGGGCTGGAACGTGTTGTGCTCGCACGCGAAGTCGGCATTGAGGAGATCCGCGAAATGCGCCGCCGCACGGACATCGAAATTGAGGCATTCATTCACGGGGCGATGTGTATTGCCTATTCCGGCCGCTGTACGCTGTCGAACCATATGGTCAACCGCGATGCCAATCGCGGCGGCTGCGCCCAGTCGTGCCGCTGGAAATATGACCTGTTCGAGATAGACGGCGGCGCGGCAAAGAGCCTCATTCCGGGCGGCGCCGAACCGTTCTCGATGAGTGCCGTCGATCTGTCGATGCTGCACCATATCCCCGACATGATTGAAGCAGGGGTCGACAGCTTGAAAATCGAAGGGCGGATGAAGTCGATCCATTATGTTTCAACCGTCTCCAATGTATACCGTAAAGTGATCGACACATATTGCGCCGATCCGGATCATTTCGCCTTCGATCCGGCCTGGGAGGAGGAGATCCGGAAGGTCGCCCAGCGCGATCTTTCCACTGGTTTCTACTACCACGTGCCGACTGAGAAGGAGCAGCTGTTCGGCAAACCGCGCCGGATGCCGCAATATACCTTTGCGGCTCAGGTGCTCGGTTATGATCCGAGAACGAAAATCGCCACGCTTCAGCAGCGCAACAATTTCGGCGTCGGCGAAGAGGTTGAATTTTACGGCCCCGGCTTCGTTCATTTCAGGCAGGTTGTCCATGATTTGCGCAATGAGGACGGCGAAGCGATCGACCGGGCTCCCAATCCGATGATGACGGTGACCATGACCGTCGACAAGCCGGTTGAACCTTTCTTTTTGATGCGGAAAAAATAAAAGAAGGATTTCTTCAGTTCATCTGTATACTGAATGGACCGGACGGCAGAAACCGTCCGGGCGCTTCAGACGGATGAATAGCTTGGCAAACCGCCGCCATTTTGGGGCGGCAATAGAAAAAGTAAGAGAGTCCCGGATCGCAGTCGGCGCGTGCGTTCGGGGCTTATTCTCGTTTGGAATCAGAGGCCCGGACGATCGCCTGTCAAGGCGGGAACTTGAATTTTTTGAAAAAAAAGCCTATTATAATATTAGCAGTCGTTAATGATGAGTGCTAACAAATAATTCCTGAATAAACTTAGTGAGATTAAGTAATTAGAAGGAGTGCGACTAATCATGAGTTATCAGGTTGCTTACGTTAGTACATATCCACCGAAAAAATGCGGCATTGCCACGTACACCTACCATCTGAGGCAGAGCGTTCAAAAGGCAAAACGCGATTCATTGGCCGACCCGGTTGTCGTGATTAAGGAAAAGGGCGAAGAGAATCCCAGCGACAGTTTTTTAAAATGGACAATTGATAAGAATCGCAGAGAAGATTATAAAAAAATGGCGGAAAAGCTGAACAAAAGTTCAGTATCGGTTGTTTCGCTCCAGCATGAGTTCGGGATCTTCGGAGGAAATGCGGGAGAATACATTCTTGAGCTGGTCCGGCATCTGAAAAAACCGCTGATTACGACTTTCCATACCGTATTCAGGTCGCCGGTCGAGCCGTACGCTTCGATTCAGCGGGAAATCGCTAAGCGCAGCGCCCGGCTGATTGTTATGAATCACAAAGCGATCAACGATCTGGCGTTAAGTTTTCAGATACCGAAAAATAAAATTACCTTTATTCCGCACGGAACGCCGCTTCCCGATTTAAACGGCCGGACGTCCTTCAGGGCATCCCTCGGCTGGACAGATCGGAAAGTTGTCATGACATTCGGTTTCCTGAGCCGGAGCAAGGGCATCGAGACGATTCTGCGGGCACTGCCGCATATTGCGGAAAAGGTTCCGGAAGTACTGTACGTGATTATCGGCCAGACACATCCGAATGTTAAAAAGCAGGAAGGAGAGTCTTACCGGAAGTATTTGAAATCGATTATCAGCGAGAACGGTCTGCAGGATCATGTATTAATGATCGACAAGTTTATCAGTGAACGTGACCTTGTAAAATATATCACGGCCTGTGATTTGTACGTCACGCCGTACCCCGGACTGCAGCAGATCACGAGCGGAACGCTGGCCTATGCGATCGGGCTCGGCAGGCCGGTCCTGACCACGCCGTACCGCTATGCGCAGGATCTGCTGAAGGGCAGCGAGGAATTGTTCGTCCCGTACGGAGATCTTGCCGCATGGGCGCTGAAAATCGAAACGATGCTTGAGGATCCATCGTTATTGGCCGGCTATCAGAAAAAAATGGAACGGATCGGCATGATGATGAGCTGGCCGCAGACCGGTAAAAATTATGACCGCATTTTTTCCCGGCTGGCCCGGAAGGCGACGGCAGAACCCGCACAGTCATCGGAGGCGGATGTCATTGCAGCCGATCCCAGTTAAGTTTACCCACCTGGAACGGATGACGGATGACACCGGATTGCTGGAACACGCCATCGGCAGCGTTCCGCGCCGCGGCGAAGGCTACACGACGGACGATAATGCACGCGCGCTTTGGGCGGCGTCAGACTGGTTCCATTTTTTCGACAGCCGTAAGAATGCGAATCGCGCGCAGGACAAGGAAAAATTATTGCGGCTCAGCCATATCTACCTCGCGTTTCTCTCCTGGACACAGCAGCCGGACGGCCATTTCTACAACAATTACAGTTATGATCGGGACAAAGAACAGGAGATGCCGTCCGATGACTGCCTGGGCCGGACGCTGTGGGGACTTGCCGTTGCTGCGATTCACCTGCCGCACCCCGACAGCCGTTTTGCGGCCAAAGAAATCTTCCGGAAGGGCATGGATGCCCTCCCGCAGCTCACTCATTCACGCGGCCAGGCCTATACATTATCGGCATTAAGCACATTGCTGCGCCATGCACAGCAGGAACATGAGCCGGATTCCTTTGACACCTTTATTAAATCCGAGGCGCCCGGGGAAATCTGGCTTCTGGAAAAAAAGCTGATCAATCTTTATGTACAAAATAAAAAAGACGGCTGGTACTGGTTCGAGGCGGCCATGACTTACGGAAACGGCGTGTTGCCCTGGGCGCTCTTGCAGTCGCAGCGCGTCACCGGAAACCAGGAGGCATTGCGGATCGCACATGAGTCGCTGGACTTCCTGATCGAGAAAATGGCAGCGGCCGATGGGACGGTCCATCCGATCGGCAACAAAGGCTGGTGCACACCCGAGGCGCAGAGCCGGTGGGATCAGCAGCCGCTCGAAGTGCTGGCGCTGGCGCTTGCATCGGAGGCTGCGGCCAAAAGCCTGCATCCGGAAAAACAGTATCTCGACATCATTCGAAAATGCCATGCCTGGTTTTACGGAGCAAACGATCTGCACGTGCCCGCCGCCAACCTCGACGAAGGCGGCGGTTACGACGGCCTGCGTCCGGACGGCCTCAACAGGAACCAGGGTGCGGAGTCGACACTCTCTTACCTGCTGACAGAACTGATCTACACACGGACCATTCTGACGAATAACGGAGAGGGCCGGAAAAGCATGCAGACAGTATGAAGTATGCAAGGTTGATTTCCGATCATTGCTGAGACTATAAGAAATCATAAGTGATCGTGTTGTGAAAAGAGGCTCTTCCATGCATCCCGTTCAGTCGGGGAAAATCGAGCCGAAAATGAGCACCAAAGATCAAGTGTCAGCGTCATCAGATGATTATCCCGTTCAGTCGGGATGCGGATCCGACTGTCTCCATTGCTGCACAACCAAACAGTCCGCCTTTTTCGGTAGAAAGAAGAGTTATTGAGAATCGAACGCTTTTGTATGTGCCCCGCACTTAGCCGACAAGCCGAGCCATCCAGACAGATGATCATTAAGGAGTGAAACGCTTTCGATACCTCGCACGGGTCTTTTAGTCGGTGACGTGCCGCTCTGACTGAACGTAGAAAAAGTCGCCTTAAGTTTCGGAGTGATCGCTCAAAATATCATAGGGTAAACCATCGATCCAGTCGGCCGAACATCACGTTCGGCAAACGAGTCCACAAGTAATGTATTAAATGGATCACTTGGAAACCTGTCTCAGATCACTATTTTTATATGAAGAAACTGAGATGGAGTGGAAAAATATTCGTGTATTTTCGATGCAATCTGTTAATCTATTGGACCGTAGGATCAATTGGAAGAATCGCCCCCGATATTATCATAGTGAAACGTACGTCCGGTTTATCCTATCCGGATGAGTTAAGGGAGTTTGTTAAAGTAAAAGGGACATTAATAAGATACGGATCCGATTCCTTTACGGGAATTCGGCCGTATCTTTTTTTGCAGCTGATTGGAATAAAAGAAGGAAAAAGAGATCACTGACAAACAAAAGGCAGCAGAAGGACTCAAAAATAATGTCTGTATGGAGCCGATTCGGATATTATCATTTCTGGGGGATGGGAGTGGGAAAGATATGAAATGCAATGTTCACTGGCAAAGTGCTGGTTGCCTCCTGTATGGATACAGATTCTGTGTGGAGAACGCATAGGTGAATAGTAAAAAGGGCCTAATGCATGTTTAGGCGGGTGAAAAAAGATACTTTTAAATTTTTTGTAAGTGCATACATAATAATTGGGCCTTTATTCCAATTTAAAGATCACGCGCATTGACTTAACATAAATGGGAAGGAATTTGTGAAGAAAAATCGAATTTTCATATTGGAAAATAAACAAGGAGCGTGGACCCATGCACCGGAAACGATTCAGGCTGTTATGCATGGCCTGTGCTTTAGGCATCAGTTTAACGCTGGAGGGCTGCGGATTGACAGCGAATGATCCGAAACAGGCACAAAACGAAAACACTTCTCCATACATACCCGTTCAGGATTACGCCGGTCAGGGCTATTCTTTGCCGAACGGTGAGAAGACAGGAGCGTTTGTGAAGACCCATAAGAAAGAGATCGTCGATCAAGTTAATAAATTTTTCAAAGAGAAATATCATCTGGAAGTCACGACGCACAATTTAGTCGGTGCGACCAATGCAGTTGTTGCTTATGTTGAATCAAAAGGAGAGCCACATTTTCATACATCAGTGATTGTCGGTGTGGATACCGTTAACCAGAAAGTAACGGGAAATGTGGGAGCTTATGAAGGCAAAGTTGAAGACAGCATCATGAGCGGCCTTTATGCTATGGCTTATGAAAAAGAATTTAAAAATCTGGATCGTTTTGCGGAATCTGTCGTGAAAAAGTATCCGGTCATCGGTACACCTCAACAAATGATTAACAATACGGTGGATGTGGGCTATACTACACCTTATTTCAGCATTAGTACTTCAAATATAAGCTTTCCTGAGGCTTATAAGGAGTTTATGCATAACCATAATGTTTCAAAGATGGAACTTAGAAAATTGATTGAGAAACGCCCGTTTAATAAAGAGAATGTTGATGTCGGAATTATATTTTACATGGTTGAAAAACACGCCATACCGGATAAAAAAATCGCAGAGAAAATAATCGCCCAATTTAAAGGCTTAGATGAAGTGGCTCCCGGAAGTTACGGGATTTTTATTGAAAGCAATGATATCTTAAAACGTACGGGCGCAGCGAAAAGTGATACAGGAACAACATCAGGTAAGGATGAGATTATTAAGAAATTAGGGAAATGAGGTGATTGAATGACAGCTAACAATAATAAGATCTCACAGACACCCGACCAGGACTTGGTTCAATTAAGTGGATATTCCATTTATCAATATCCGTTAAAAGTAAGATTTTCAAGATTACATGTTAACAATCACATCTATAAAATACGTGATACAAATTATGGCGCAACGCCATCCGGCCTTGATGCCATGACTGTTAAAGATCTCCAGACCGGCAACATCTCCATCATCTACGCAGGCACCGATCCGAACCAACCGGCCGACATCGGCACCGACGCAGGCCTCGTGCTCAGCAGCGGGACACCCCAACAATTCAAAGACGCAGAAGCCTATTATAATAACATGAAAGCCACATACGGGCATGTTGATTTCGTTGCCGGCAATTCTTTGGGCGGCGGACTGGCCAATTATGTCGCTGTCCGAAACAATGTCCATTCGGTCACGCTTGATCCGTCGATTCTTCCGGCGAATGTTGTCGAACCGTCTGTGAATTCGGCCGCAGCGAAGCGTATGACGAATTATTTCGGAGGCTACGATCCGCTGACTCTCGGCGAGGTGGCCGGCGGTTACGGCGGCCGGATTCCCGGGGCGAAAATCAACGTGGCTTTCGGCATCAGCTGGCTGACTTTTTTAACAAACAATCATACAGGCTACGTGGGCGGTACGGATCCATCCACACCGCAGGAAAACATTCCTGTCGGTGTTCAGGGCACCCCGTCTGCCGGCCGGATTGAGTTCATGGCCGATCATCAGATTGTCACCGATATATGGACGGGGGAACCGCTGACTGCGGAGACGGTGGGCAAAGGTCAGCGGATCAAAATCGATACGGGAAGTATGGAAAAATTATCTTCGGGTCTGAGCAATCCAATACTTTCGGGTATCCGCCAGGCCGACGGTTATCTCAACCATTCTGTCCAGACTGTTGAGAGCGAAGGAGCCCGCCTGGATGACCGGCAGGTTTCTCTGCAAAATCAGTTTAATCAGCTGCTTTATTCGACCCAGGGCATTGGTCCGTTTCTTTTGGCCTTCGATGAACTAAAAAAAATCAATCCGCGGCTGTCCGCTATTCTTGAGGATATTTACTGGATCAGCAGCCTTCCTTTGGCAGAGAAAATTCTCGAAACGATCTCTGCCGGGCTGGAGAAAATCACCATGCCGTTGATCGGAATTCCAGCCTCGATTGCCGATCTTGACTTAAAAATGGAGGATCTGACGGTGCGTTTGATCAACCTCAGGGTGAAGGCCATTTCCTTGCTTTTCCATGGATTGAGTCAGCATTTTTTTGATGGGATTGTCGACGAATTAAAGGCCCATGACCGCATTGTCGGTAAAAATATGGATCTGCTTACCAATCAATTGTCTCGTTTCCGCGATCAGACGGATCAAGTCAGAAAAATCATGAACCAGGCAGACCGTGCGGTTGCCCGGCATTCGAAAACGGAAGTGGCGTTCAGCAGATAACCGCGAACGTTGACTCATCTTTTCAGGGGAAAATGGAACCGTCAAACTATTTGAGAAACGGAATGACCCTTCGTAAACAGCAGCTCGAGCAAAATTTTCAAGCTTTCTCGAGAAGGGCGGATGAAGAAATCCGACCGATTCTGAACATTTGCTTCGGGCTGGCCGGTGAGGTGATTGACTCACTGCAGACGGCGCGCACCTGCTTGACTGCTTTTTCCTGGGAAGTGGATCTTATCCGAATTCCTTTTCTGTCCTGGGATAATCAGCTGAGAGAATTTCTTTCCCAGACGAAACAAATCCTCAGCAGATCGGTGGACACCGTCGAGAATTTTAGTGAAACACTGAATCATGTGCAGCGCCATTTCTCCGATCTGATGCTCGCGTTCAAGCCTTACATCGAAACCGCCTTGTTCAACGGAACGCAATACCAGGCGGTGATCGCTTATCATCACGCGACATTGGGTATTCTTCAGGATATTCGGCTTCAGTTCAGAGATATCATTTATCAGCTGTCGGAAAACGAATCGGCGGCCATCCTGCAACTGGAGAATCATTCGAAAGCGATCCGTAACAATCTCTCCATTCTGATTGAGCAGGATAAGCGGGGGACGGTTGTCTGAAGCAGATCGATATAGTTCTAAAGGAAGAAAAGCCATGCAGAAATCCTGAAAACTCCAGTTTTACATGATGATCACTTGTGAATTTTTAACTCCGCCGGGGATCATCGTGTTTCCTCTTTGAAAAATTACCGGCGTTCAGGTTATTCGTTGCTTCGATTGAAAAAGTCCAAAAAAGTTTCGAACTAAAATTCTATCAATAAAAATTTCTTCGATCGATTAATCATTTTTTCATCAATCCTGGATTACCGGAAAAATATATCAAAACAACAGAAAAATTATTTCAGTGAAAGCTTTTTTACATATCAGATTTCTGCCAATGGGATCATAATACAAATTGTCATTGTCAAAAAATCCTTTAACATCAGTAATTTTTAAAACCTTGATATATGAATACGGGAATGCAGGATTAATGTGTAAGCGCATCACTACTATTCTACAAACAATCTATTATAATAAAAATTAGTTTGGATTAGTCCCGTGGCAGGGATTGCTGAGGAGGCAGAAAAATGGATTATGTTGACGTTGCAAAAGACTTGAAATTTTCAAAAGTAATTGCAGGAAAACAATGCGAGCCAGTCAGGAAGGCCTGAGCGGCAAGAAGATGGCCGATTTTGTCGAGCGGTGCCTGAACGCCGGTGTGACAACATTCGATCACGCCGATATCTATGGCTATTTTGAAAGCAGCCGGCTGTTCGGCGAGGCGGCACTCAGGGACAACAGCTCATTGAGGGACAGAATCCAGATTGTCACCAAATTCAATATTGTACTGCCCAGAGAAGACAACGGCTATGCTCACTACTATGATTCTTCAGTTAAGCACTTAAATGATTCGCTGAACAGATCACTGGAAGTGCTGCATACCGATTATGTCGATGTCCTGCTAGTCCACCGCCTCGATCCGCTGCTCAATCCGACAGAAGTGGCTGAGGCCCTGGACAGCCTGATTAAGCAAGGCAAAGTCAGACATATGGCATCTCGAACGCCAGTTACACTTACTTCGAGATGATCAGCAAATACACTACAACGCCGCTCGTCACCAATCAGGTTGAAATCAACCCACTTTATACCGACACCTTCTTCAATGGAGTAATGGACAGTGCCCTGATTCACAACATTCCGGTCATGGCTTGGTCGCCGCTCGCCGGCAGCCGTCTAACAGGCTGCGAATTCTGTGTCCGCGAGATACTTGAACAGATGGCCCGGAAATATGGCACCGATTCGATAGATAAAATCGCCTATGCCTTCATCAATAATATAAACTGCCGGTGACCATCTGCTCGATTATCGGTTCCACCGAATTTGAAAGGGTACAGTCCGCAATCGACATGCAAAGCAATGAGCTGACGAATAAAGACTGGTTTAAGATTCTTGAGGTGGGTCGAGGGGAGGGAGGACACTTTCGATTACACATTGTGGTATATTTTAAATATCGACAGAAATAGAGGATCTATACTGAGGCTCTTCAGAATAACCCATTAGAAGACCAAAAGTAATTAATGAAAAGAGAATAAGAATCATAGATAAGATATGCTCATTTACCGTTGGTATACTTATATGCTTATGTATCGATTTAAAAAAACTAATAAGATTAGTCGATTAGCTGGCAATGTACGCTTAGGCAATCTTATGACATCTTGATTGTGGATTACTCATACAATTTCGAAAAGAGAATGCAAATTCCGACCGAAATGGACATAGCTCGATCTGATGAACAGCTTTTGTGAGATATTTAATCCATTGCGAGGTGATCGTATTGTTGAGTGGCCTTCATGTTCAATACTATATAGTCTGTAAACGAAAGCTGTGGCTTTATGCAAAAAATATAAATTTGGCACCTGAAAACGATAAGGTCATGGAAGGTGCCATTCTTCACGAGCGTGCCTACCGTCAAATCAAAGAGCGTGATATTCACATTGATAATCAAATTCAGATTGATGCAATGGACAAGTATTATGTCCGTGAGGTGAAGAATTCGAGCAAAATGAATGAAGCAGATCGTTGGCAACTTTTATTTTATTTGTATGAACTTAAAAAGAGAGGGGTCGAGAAAAAAGGACTAATCCAATATACAAAAGAGAAAAAAACTCAAGAGGTCGAACTAACTCATGAGGACATTGCGCGGCTTGATAAAATGATGAATGAGATTGAGCAAATCATCGATTGTGTACAACCTCCTAAATTTGTAAAAAAACGATATTGCCCGAACTGTGCGTACCATGACTTTTGTTTTGCGGGTGAGGAGAGCGAATAAATCATGGAGCAAAACTATTACATTTTTTCAAAAGGTCGACTAAAAAGAGAAGATAATACGCTTTATTTTATTAATGGAGAAACAGGCAAGAAAAAGTATCTACCAATCGAACAAGTAGATAATATCTATTTATTTGGTGAAGCAGATCTGAATACAACATTTCTTCAGCTTCTTCAAGAGTATGATGTTCGTGTTCATTTTTTTAATTATTATGGATTTTACATGGGGACTTTCTATCCCCGATCCAAAAAAGTTTCAGGTTTTACCGTCGTCAATCAATGTGCCCATTATTTGGATAAGAAAAAGCGACAATTTATTGCCAGAGCTTTTATACATTCCGCAGTTTTTCACATGGTTCGTAATCTCAGACATTATAATCCGAAAACAGATACATATATTGATGGATTGATCGAACTTTCAAATAAAATTGATCAAACAGAATCCATACACCCCTTAATGGGGATTGAAGGCAATATTCATCAAATTTACTATCAATCTTTTAATGAATTTTTACCAAATGAGTTTGCTTTTGATACACGGACAAAACGGCCGCCTCAGGATCCATTAAACGCGCTGATCTCTTTTGGCAATAGTCTGTGTTATACTACGGTGCTGAGTGAAATATATAAAACACATCTTGATCCGACTGTTAGTTTTCTTCATGAACCCTCAACGAAAAGATTTTCGCTCAGTCTGGACATTGCTGAAATTTTTAAACCTCTTCTGGTTGATCCCTTGATTTTTAAACTTTTGAATAAGAAGATGCTAAAACAATCCGATTTTCGAAAAATTGATAATATGATTTTACTTGACGATTCCGGAAGAAAAAAATTTATTCAAGCATGGGAAGACAGATTGACCACTACCGTAAAGCATAGAAAATTAAATCGTCAGGTGTCTTATCGATATTTTATGCGTCTTGAGTGCTACAAATTGATCAAGCATTTTCTCGGTGACGAAGAATATAAGCCATTAAAGGCCTGGTGGTAGAGAATTGAATTAGAATTGGGGAGGCTGCAAAACCATATGTATGTAATTTTAACGTATGATGTTGAAGTCAAGAGAATTAATAAGGTCAGAAAAAAACTGAAGGAGTATTTAATATGGACACAGAATTCCGTCTTTGAGGGAGAAATAACGAAAGGAAAATTAAGTCGATGTTTAAATGAACTGACTAGGCTAATGAATGAAAAAGTCGATTCACTTTACATCTATAAAGTGGAAAATCCAAAACATATAACAAAAGATGTATATGGAGTGGAAAAAAGCTTTGACGAAATGTTCTTATAGTGAGGGCACTCAATTTAATATTCAAATTAATATTGCAGCGGATCCATATTTTTACAAATCAACCATAACGACTTATAAAGCAGCGTTTAACAAGATATTTGAAAAAACTTATGAAACACGATTGATGATTGACTGCAGAAAATGAAAATAGTGATACAATATTGCTTGTTACAAAGGGATTTTATTTAGATTTTTGAACGCCTTTTATCTGAACGAAGTGGGATATAAAGAACTAATCAGCGGTTTGGGCGTCTGGTTGCTTTATACTTTTATCTGAACGAAGTGGGATATAAAGGCATTATGCGCAGAACGGCGGCTTTGGCTTGAATCTCTTTTATCTGAACGAAGTGGGATATAAAGTATGAATATTTATTGTCCTATTTGGCGGAGGGCGCCGCTTTTATCTGAACGAAGTGGGATATAAAGAGTGCATTTGTCCTGCTTTATCACGAGCTATGCGCCTTTTATCTGAACGAAGTGGGATATAAAGGTGTCAATCCAGGTATTTGCAGCCGGTTTATAGACCCTTTTATCTGAACGAAGTGGGATATAAAGTTGTCAATTGGGGAAAATATCAAGCCAAAGAAGATGCTTTTATCTGAACGAAGTGGGATATAAAGAATTGAATATCGTATGATCATGGACGGTGGCGACTTCCTTTTATCTGAACGAAGTGGGATATAAAGCGGTTTTGCATGGCAAAGAATGACTAGAAAGCTGGTGCTTTTATCTGAACGAAGTGGGATATAAAGGGATCAGACGGCATTCCGCGGGAAAGGACGTTTTGACTTTTATCTGAACGAAGTGGGATATAAAGGATGCTGCCGCTGTTGATTAATGCTGCGCTGACGCTCTTTTATCTGAACGAAGTGGGATATAAAGATCTTTTACGTCTGGATGCTTCTTAGCAATCAATTCACTTTTATCTGAACGAAGTGGGATATAAAGATGTCAATGAAACTCGATTCAAACCCAGACGTATCGACTTTTATCTGAACGAAGTGGGATATAAAGTCTGCAATAACAACCTCATTAGGAGTTTCATATGAAGTCTTTTATCTGAACGAAGTGGGATATAAAGTCAGGTACTTGCGTGACAATGTTGCAGGATAGCGTTCCTTTTATCTGAACGAAGTGGGATATAAAGTCCTGCGTAACAGCGGGCAGGTTTACCGGGACATTCTCTTTTATCTGAACGAAGTGGGATATAAAGGGTGTCGGTACGGCCATTGGTGCCGGCGTGGGTGCAGCTTTTATCTGAACGAAGTGGGATATAAAGGCCGCCAGGATCGTCTTCATGATCTTCATGCGGCCTTCCTTTTATCTGAACGAAGTGGGATATAAAGTTTTTAATCAACTTCTTCCCACTTAGACTTATCATCCTTTTATCTGAACGAAGTGGGATATAAAGCTATCTACCCTTCACACTCATGTCTATCACTTATCACTTTTATCTGAACGAAGTGGGATATAAAGAAATTTTACTACGAAAAGACGGTCAACACAGAGCGCGCTTTTATCTGAACGAAGTGGGATATAAAGGAAAAATTATCAATTGTTGATCGATCGGGTGGACCCTTTTATCTGAACGAAGTGGGATATAAAGGAAAATGGAACGGCAATAATGTTTTGTCTATATTCATCTTTTATCTGAACGAAGTGGGATATAAAGTTGCATAGGTGTTGTTTGTTGATATAGCATGATGCTACTTTTATCTGAACGAAGTGGGATATAAAGTTTCCGGATAATAACCATATTCACCTTTTGCGATTCGCTTTTATCTGAACGAAGTGGGATATAAAGATGATTAAATTCACTCACTGCTACCTTGATACCTTTCTTTTATCTGAACGAAGTGGGATATAAAGCAATGTAACTATCGAACGTGGATTAATGGGCAACGCTCTTTTATCTGAACGAAGTGGGATATAAAGAAGACTGGTTTATTAATCCTCGTCTGCAAGTTTCATTCTTTTATCTGAACGAAGTGGGATATAAAGATTAAACAGGCAATTGCTGTGTTTTTGTCGCTTGTACTTTTATCTGAACGAAGTGGGATATAAAGATTTTATCAGCCCCCGATACTAAATCTGAGAAGCAACTTTTATCTGAACGAAGTGGGATATAAAGGTATAAAAATTTAAACTCTGCTGCGGATGACTGATTCTTTTATCTGAACGAAGTAGGATATAAAGTCGTCCGTCATCAAATCAATTGAATAAACAGCAACAGCTTTTATCTGAACGAAGTGGGATATAAAGTCGGCAGTGATAAATACTAGATTGAGTCCCGTTCCCTCCTTTTATCTGAACGAAGTGGGATATAAAGGATATTATACGGACTCAGGGGGGTTGTCGCTAGGCTCTTTTATCTGAACGAAGTGGGATATAAAGTCGGAGGATTGACCAATAAAAAACGCCGCTCTGCCTTTTATCTGAACGAAGTGGGATATAAAGGGCGTATTCGCGATATTGACGGATCCCGTCGAGACGCTTTTATCTGAACGAAGTGGGATATAAAGACTATGGCGTCGCAAAACCCGACATCGCGGGCTTCCGCTTTTATCTGAACGAAGTGGGATATAAAGCCACTCGCCCGAAAGATCGCGGAAGACCTGGGTATCTTTTATCTGAACGAAGTGGGATATAAAGACGGTCAACCTCGCGAGCGGCACGAGTGTAAACGTCAACCTTTTATCTGAACGAAGTGGGATATAAAGACATCACGGTTGACGAAGCGGAACGTCAACAATCCCCTTTTATCTGAACGAAGTGGGATATAAAGTTTTATGGCGGGCGATGGCTGCCGAAAAGAAGCGGCACTTTTATCTGAACGAAGTGGGATATAAAGATGGACGCTGTCTGCCGGTGGACTTGTCTGGTGATGACTTTTATCTGAACGAAGTGGGATATAAAGATACCAATATTGCACAGAATTTTGCGGCAGGCAATATTCTTTTATCTGAACGAAGTGGGATATAAAGTCTTGAGTCCCCCTATGTAGTAGGTTTTATCCAAATCTTTTATCTGAACGAAGTGGGATATAAAGGCGATCCGCCGCCCCCGGAACCGTCATAGACGTTTCTTTTATCTGAACGAAGTGGGATATAAAGGAAATTGGAAGAATGCCATTGACAGAGAGCGGGTGCAGCCTTTTATCTGAACGAAGTGGGATATAAAGTGGTGCTGCGCTTACAGGCGTAAACAGGGCTATTCACTTTTATCTGAACGAAGTGGGATATAAAGTCCTTCGCAGGTGAGCACGGTATGAACCCTTATCAGCTTTTATCTGAACGAAGTGGGATATAAAGAGGTGTTGACGTTGACAAACGCATCCGGATCCGTCGACTTTTATCTGAACGAAGTGGGATATAAAGGAATCTGACCGGACTATCCACGGTACAGGTGATCCGCCTTTTATCTGAACGAAGTGGGATATAAAGAAAACCGTTTGTTGTCGAAAAATGAAACCGAATATCCTTTTATCTGAACGAAGTGGGATATAAAGGTGTGAGCATCAGGCATGATACGAATTTTGCTATCTCTTTTATCTGAACGAAGTGGGATATAAAGAGATGTTGACGTTGACAAACGCATCCGGATCCGTCGACTTTTATCTGAACGAAGTGGGATATAAAGTCCTCATTGAGCCACTGATCCGGCGTCCGATAGTCCTTTTATCTGAACGAAGTGGGATATAAAGTGCCGTTTGTTCGAGCTGTTGTGGCGTTGTGTATTCCTTTTATCTGAACGAAGTGGGATATAAAGGTAACATCACTCGTTGTTGTTAAATTAGAGAGTAGGGCTTTTATCTGAACGAAGTGGGATATAAAGCTACCTGGTGGATAGAGAACTTTATAACACCTTAATCCTTTTATCTGAACGAAGTGGGATATAAAGTTGTGAATCAATGGTTTTTTATTGATAACCGGATCATACTTTTATCTGAACGAAGTGGGATATAAAGTTTACCAATGAACTTACGCTGCTCACTCTCGGCAATAGCTTTTATCTGAACGAAGTGGGATATAAAGTTTGAATTTAGAAGAGGACATGGATTCTTGAAAGGCCTTTTATCTGAACGAAGTGGGATATAAAGTATTTTCTGCACTCTTCTTCTGAAATGTCCGAGTTTGCTTTTATCTGAACGAAGTGGGATATAAAGATATATGGGTACTTACCCTCTCTCACCTACCTAGTCACTTTTATCTGAACGAAGTGGGATATAAAGTCGTACGTTCCGGCGAATCTAGTCCGCCAGGCAACCCCTTTTATCTGAACGAAGTGGGATATAAAGTTGTCTAGCCGAAGCACCTTTAAATGATTTAACAACGCTTTTATCTGAACGAAGTGGGATATAAAGACAGACTTCAAGATGATGATGTGTTATTTGTTCTTCACTTTTATCTGAACGAAGTGGGATATAAAGCTCATAATCATTCATCGCATGTGCAATGTTATCTTTTCTTTTATCTGAACGAAGTGGGATATAAAGTTCTTAAAGTCTTCCTTTTCGGTTATTTGAATATCAACTTTTATCTGAACGAAGTGGGATATAAAGACGTTTAAAAAGACAGACCTCTATAATTGGACGTATCTTTTATCTGAACGAAGTGGGATATAAAGAGGACTCCGCCGTGCTGACATGATAATAGTTTGCTTCTTTTATCTGAACGAAGTGGGATATAAAGTAATTCGAACATTGGAAAGGTGTTTATACAAAACTTCTTTTATCTGAACGAAGTGGGATATAAAGTAATTTGAATCCTGTAAGATACGCTGGACGACCTCATCCTTTTATCTGAACGAAGTGGGATATAAAGATGGCTATATAAAAGACTATACGATTAACCGGGATCCTTTTATCTGAACGAAGTGGGATATAAAGTGCTTCCCTTGGAAAATAATTCATCTTTTTCTTCTTTCCTTTTATCTGAACGAAGTGGGATATAAAGTCAGTTTCGCCTCATGCGTTAGTTTCAGCATATTATCCTTTTATCTGAACGAAGTGGGATATAAAGACATACCAGCGCATGAGCGGATCATTGCCAAAAATCTTTTATCTGAACGAAGTGGGATATAAAGATGCTTACCCAGTACATTATTAATAGCTCCACCAGCTTTTATCTGAACGAAGTGGGATATAAAGGACGCTGATCTTGCTGCTGCTCTTTTTAGTCAACTACTTTTATCTGAACGAAGTGGGATATAAAGGTTTATTTGTTAAGGTAAATGTCGCGTTATTGAGCGCTTTTATCTGAACGAAGTGGGATATAAAGTGCGTGGGTGCTGGCCTGGCTGCAAGAGGCCCGGACTTTTATCTGAACGAAGTGGGATATAAAGGCAGCTTAACGGTATTACAGTTACGGGTGAGGCAGACTTTTATCTGAACGAAGTGGGATATAAAGTTTTCTCAGAACAGCAGTGAGATTGTTCAAGAAGTTCCCTTTTATCTGAACGAAGTGGGATATAAAGATATCCAAAACTACGAAGTGGACCAGGCGGAAAATACGCTTTTATCTGAACGAAGTGGGATATAAAGTGCCAGCAATGTTGAGGTTCTGTCCATCGTTGCAACTTTTATCTGAACGAAGTGGGATATAAAGAGAGCAGATACGGAACATTGTCACGTTCCCGACGGTTCTTTTATCTGAACGAAGTGGGATATAAAGACGAGCGGGATGAGTGTTAATGATCAATGGTTCCGTCTTTTATCTGAACGAAGTGGGATATAAAGTACAGCCGATATGCTAATGCGACATTGGATAATTTCTTTTATCTGAACGAAGTGGGATATAAAGGTTTCAAGTCCGTCGGGTTCATATCCAAATAAAGCCTTTTATCTGAACGAAGTGGGATATAAAGTTTAACCATAAAAGTTAAGTATGATCAAAAATATGACTTTTATCTGAACGAAGTGGGATATAAAGTGTTAATGTTCGTTGATTCATTGCTATCACCAGGCCTTTTATCTGAACGAAGTGGGATATAAAGAAATTTTGCTGCTGCCGGCAACCCGTTTCGTGGATCGCTTTTATCTGAACGAAGTGGGATATAAAGGAAGAATAGGATAATATGCTGCATTTAATTGATTATTCTTTTATCTGAACGAAGTGGGATATAAAGTGTCCAATAGCGGCTAATCAGGGATCGTAGCGTTCCGCTTTTATCTGAACGAAGTGGGATATAAAGAAATTTCTTCAAGTGGCAGATGATAGGTTCGAATTCTTTTATCTGAACGAAGTGGGATATAAAGCGGGATTTCACGGACGATTTTAATTTTATTCGTGCAGCCTTTTATCTGAACGAAGTGGGATATAAAGAGGTTCACCAGCTCTAACAACTCCGCCCACGGGATTTCTTTTATCTGAACGAAGTGGGATATAAAGATTCTTCCGGCGTCGTATACTCGCCGTGTGCGTCCCTTTTATCTGAACGAAGTGGGATATAAAGAAATTCGCATTGATGGCGGAAAGGCTGGTCACATTGAGCTTTTATCTGAACGAAGTGGGATATAAAGTCGAGTAACTCATTGGCTTTCTTGGCAAGATTGTCCTTTTATCTGAACGAAGTGGGATATAAAGGGGCAAAGTCAAGCGAATGGTCAAAGGTGGTGACGACTTTTATCTGAACGAAGTGGGATATAAAGGTTTGATTACCGGCCATCTAAGTATTTTTATCAATGCCTTTTATCTGAACGAAGTGGGATATAAAGATAATCGCGTCAGCAAAGGTATTCATCCGGATCCGCCCTTTTATCTGAACGAAGTGGGATATAAAGGTCAGACAGGGAGTAGCTTCCGCTCGCATCCTTGACGCTTTTATCTGAACGAAGTGGGATATAAAGGATATTACTCGTCGATTATGCGGCGTGGGGTTATCGCTTTTATCTGAACGAAGTGGGATATAAAGGAGCATATGAGACGGATTATTTCTTTTTGTTTGACACTTTTATCTGAACGAAGTGGGATATAAAGAAGAGAGCGCCCACAACGACGCTGACGGCCGGAATGTAGCTTTTATCTGAACGAAGTGGGATATAAAGGTTGTCATGTCGATTATCGGCAACCTCGTCAGTGCGCTTTTATCTGAACGAAGTGGGATATAAAGAAAGTCCGAACAGCCATCGGTGATCCTTTGTCATGCCTTTTATCTGAACGAAGTGGGATATAAAGGTAGCAGAGGCGCGACGAAGGAATTCTGATAACGGCCAGCTAAATGTACCACTTGTGACATCTTTTTTACCACCAATCGCCAGCGATTTTACCACTTGTCGCCAAGACGTTTACCAGGCGTAAAATTTCCTGTAGATAATGCGATATCCATAAGGAATTTTCTTTGTTGTGGACAGAGATCAAGATCAATCGGCTAAAAAAATCCCCCATTTAAGCGGGGGATTGAAAAAGGACCTTTTTATATCGGTTCTATACCACATTGCCTTTCTAGACGAAGATTCTTATCTTTTAGTTTTTTGATCTCTTGTTTAAGGCAGTCAACTTCCTCCAGAAGTCGGTTTATCTTTGTCTGTGTATCAATACCGGGTTCATAGGCTGTGCCCTTAACTTGGCGCCAGTCATTAAACCGATACATCCAACCCTCATCCATGAGTCCTTCTGAATCAGCCTGAACCAGGGGATCCTCTCTGAGCCATTGTTCGACTTCACCCCGATCAACTTTCCAAGCGTAGGAATGGATAAATTGAAAAGCTTCGTCAGCGGAGATCTTGCTCATTGGCTGTCCTCCATTCGTGATCAAGTTTATTCGTCATCTGTACAAATCACCTGGTGTGGGTTCCTTTTCTAATCCATGGCGTTCACGCATAGATACTTCTCCGTCAATAAAAATTTGGTATGAGTCATGAACAATACGATCTAAGATAGCCTCCGCCAGGGTTTCGTTGCCTAGCTTTTGATGCCAGCCCCTGGGATCAATTTGTGAGCAGAAAATCGTAGACGCTGTCTTATGCCGGGATTCAGTAATCTCCAACAGAATGGAAGCTTCCTCCGCAGATAGATCGGTTAATAGCCATTCATCAAGAATGAGCAGATCTGTTTTGGTATATTTTTTAATCAACTTTCGATAACTTCCATCCGCAGCCAACTTGGCGAGCGTCAGTTCATCGATCAATTCTGGTAAGCGTGTATACTTCACCTTGTACAATTGACGACAGGCAGATACGCCAAATGCCGAGGCGAGAAATGATTTCCCAGAGCCCGTAGGGCCCATCAAAATAATATTATGGTGGTTCTGAATATAATTGCCATTGGACAATTTGAGGATCAGTTCCTTGTCCAGTTTTCGGTCTTCATAGTATTCAATTTCTTCGACGGAGGCACTTGAATATAACAAGGCGGCAGCGTTGATCAGTCGATGAAGTTTGTTATTTTGCCGTCTTGAATGTTCAAAGTCTATCAGTAACGAAAGGCGATCGTCGAAACTCATCTTTTGAAAATCTTTATTCATTGATTGTTCCTTGTAGGATTCTGCTAGGCCACTCAGTTTCATTTCATATAATTTGGTGAGCGTTTGTTCATTCATTATCGTCTTTTCCCCCATAGTATGAAGCGCCGCGTGTAAAGCCATAGGCATTCTCGCTGTCTTCTGTTCGACGTTTCATTTCTTGTTCGGCATCATTCTTTTTGTTGTTTTTCAAGATGGTCTGAAGGACCTTGACCGTCGGTCT
>NZ_JAUUBW010000024.1:0-61509 GCF_036598985.1 Sporolactobacillus sp. KGMB 08714 | reverse complement strand
TGTTTGAATTGATTGAAGGGTGGGCCCCTTCTCAATTGCGCTTGGCTTTTGTTCAGTTTTCAAGGAACATTCGCTTCGTCGCTTATCAGCGACCTTATTAATTATAATGACCTGTAAGCAATTTGTCAATCCCTTTTTATCCAAACAAGATTATCTGAATTCTGTCATCAGGAAAGACAACAATGTTTATTGTACCAGCTGTCTGCGATTTGTCAATCATTTTTTGTCATTTTTTCTCCTTCGGAAGCTATACAGGCATCCCTTTCTTTCATTCAGATACGAATTTTTAAAAACAATATTGTTTCAGACAACGTTTTTCGAGTTTGAACGATTTTTGCACTTTAAAGCAGTATCTCTCAAGTTCGGAGCGGCTCTTCCTCACCCCGGAACAATCATTTCTGAGTTTAGCGCAGGCGGGGAACTTCTCCATCCCCTGTGTTTATTGGCTTGTGCCGGCACAAATAGGACGGTTCATAAGCTAACAGAACAAACAATCGGTGTCATTTATTCCGTGTTTTGAACTGTTTGTGCTTCGTTATAAAGAATAAGGAACAAGGCTTCCCGTTTCGTTCAAGCGGAGATCTGCTGCATATTCAGGACAGCCCTGCCATAGAATGGTACAAACATTGGAGACAAGGTGGGGACGTTCATGTTATGGGTTATCAACGGAAAAAAATTTAAAAATCTTCTTCTCATCATGATCGCAGCTTTCTTTGCGGCTTTGATCCTGTTTGTTCAAAAACAACAGGCGGACGTTTTCACCCCGATAAAAAAGAGCGGCGCTTTGTCCAGGGTTGAAACCGAACAAAAGCATCTTTCTCTTACTTTTGATTGCAACTGGGGCGACCAGCAGATCAAAACGATTCTGGAAACCTTAAAAAAAGAGCATGTCAGAGCCACATTTTTTCTTTCAGGAGAATGGGCGGAACGGCACCCCGATCTTGTTCAGCAGGCAGCGAAAGACGGAAATGAAATCGAATCGCAGGGAATGCGCCATGAGGATTACACACAGCTCAGTCCAGGTGAGGTGCGGCGTGACATAATTCTTGCCAATGCCGCCATTGACAAATCGGGCGGCGGAAAACCGCAACTGCTTCGGCCCCCTTATGGAAAGATGAACAGCGAAACCTTGACGACGGCTAACCAGCTGCGGCTGCAACCGGTGTTGTGGAGTGTCAATCCGCAGGATGAAACAAATCCGGGATACAAAGTCATCGTCAGCCGTGTGCTCCAGGAGGCGGGAAAAGGAGACATTATCCGTCTGCATGCTTCCGATTCGGCAAAACAAACCGATCGTGCGCTGCCGCTGATTATCCGCGAGATGCAAAACAGAGGCTATACATTTGTGACGTTGAAAAATCTGATCGCCGATGCCCAGGGTAAGCAGCAGTTACTAAATTAACGGCATGAAACCGGCAATGGCCGACCCTTCAGCTGCTCTTTCCGCTCTGTTTTTTCAGTGCTTCGGAAATCGCATCCATCAGCTGTTTCTGGAAAGAAGGGCCGGTCAGTGCATCCTGTACACCCATTTTTATTTGTTCCCGAAATGGCTGAGTCTTCATCAAATCCAGATACTGCTCCTGAAGCCCGGGAGCCTTCAGGATATCCATCATCATTCCTTGATAGTCCGGATCCTTCATCATTTTCTTCAGAAGTGCTTCGTTCTCCTGCTGCATAGCCCGGGCCAGCCGGCCGGAGAACTGCGGATCTGTTATAATTCCGTTCCAGATCTTTTTTCCCTGCTCCGTAGTCAGCGTCTCGGTAACCGCTTTTTTCACAGCAGGCTCATCAAATGCAAGAGTGTTCCTTATCTCCCGATCCTGAAGCAGCTCTTTGACTGCCTGTTTTCCTTCATCGGTTTTAAGCATATCCAGCACCATCTTTTTGTTCTCCTGATACGTCGGTTGTTCAGACTCAGAACTGCAGCCCGCCCCGGCAACGAGCAGCATCAGCAAAGCAAGTATGATCGGCCCTATTTTCGCCATACGGATTTCCTCCTCACAGACGCGTTCTTTTCTAATATGCGGGATACCGGGCGAATTATTCAATCTAAGTAAGGGCCGGCCGGGTTTCGGCAGCCGCTGGCAAATTTCTTCTATTATTTCTTTAACAATGAATCGTCTGCCGACTTAACTGAAATATGGATTTCAGGAGCGGCTTTTCTTAAATACGATCCATCTCTTTAAGACGATTCTTCACCGGCAGACAATATTTTGGCGACGCCTGCTATCTTTTCAGCCTGCCGCCGCGGCTGGTACGCCGGCTGTCCAAAGCCTAAAAAAGCCTCCGCAAGTTGCGGAGGCTTTTCTGAAAGATATGATCATTTCTGCAGCTTGTTAATCACTTTCTCCGCAATGCGATCGTAAATTGCGGCAATCGGATCGCCTTCAAAATAGACGCCGGGAGCAAATTCGCCTTCCCGTTCAATCGGCTGCCGGAGCGGCAAACGTCCGAGCAGGTCGGTTTTCAAAAGGCCGCTTAATTTTTCCCCGCCGCCCTGTCCGAACACATACTCGATTTCGCCGGTTTTCCGGCTCTGATAATAGGCCATATTTTCAATGACACCAAGAATCTCATGTTCTGTCTTAACGGCCATTTCTCCCGCCCGCGCAGCAACAAATGCAGCGGTCGGATGCGGGGTCGTCACGATGATTTCTTTGGAGTGGGGAATTCTGCTGTGCACATCCATGGCGACATCGCCGGTACCGGGCGGCAGATCGAGAATCAGGCAATCCAGTTTGCCCCAGTCGACATCGCTGAAGAAATTATTCAGCATTTTCCCAAGCATCGGTCCCCGCCAGATGACGGGCGAATTGTTTTCAACGAAAAAGCCCATAGAAATAACCTTTACCCCAAAGCGTTCAATCGGAATAATCCGGTTATTTTCCACTATCGGCCTGTCCTCAATACCCATCATATCCGGAACGCTGAACCCGTAAATGTCGGCATCCAGAAGGCCGATTTTTTTACCCTGCCGCGCCAGCGCCAGTGCAAGATTGACAGATACCGTCGACTTGCCGACACCGCCTTTACCGCTTGCCACGGCAATGAAAACAGTCCCGCTTTCCGGAGACAGCAGCGATATCTCCTCTTCAGGAAAACCGCCCAGTGCTTTTATCTCATCCTCGCCGAGTACTGTAAACCGCATGCCGACAGACTCGGCCCCCTTCTCTTTCAGTTTGGAAGAAATTTCGACCTGGATCTGCATCTGCTTGACGTTGTCCTCCTTTGACAGCGCAAGCTTAAGGCTGACAAAGTTTCCCTTAATGTTCAGGTCCCTCAGGGCATGTGTTTCCACCAGATTTTTATGTAAAAAAGGATCTTGAACCGTTTTCAAAACTTCCGTTACTTTTTCCTGATCCATCATAATACAGGCCTGCCTCTCCTCGTGTCATTTCCATTTTAGTATAGCAAACCTTTCTGTGAAAAACTTGAAAAACGAACGGACGGAATATTTTTTAATTCTGAGGAACCTTTTCATTTGTAAAATAGCGCATAATTCCCTGGCTGATCGCGGCTGCCGCCTGTTTTTGATAATTTGTCTCAACCAGCAGAGCTCGTTCCCCGGGATTCGACAGGAAGCCGACTTCAACCAGCGCAGCCGGGGGAGCGGCCTTTTTAAGCAAATAAACATGACCGATCGGTTTTGCATAGCGGTCTGTATTGCCGAGGTTTATTTTTAATGAATTCTGAATGAATAGGGCCAGCTTCCGGTTTTCTTCCGAACTCGGATAATAAAAAGTCTGAGCGCCGTGCCACTGAGGTGACGGGATCGCATTCAGGTGAATGCTGATAAAAACATCGGGATGTGTTTTTTTGATCAGATCGGCCCTGCGCAGCAAATCCTGTGTTTTGCGCCTCCCGCTGAAATCGGCATCGGCAAGGTCTTTGTCGCTTTCACGGGTCATCACAACCAGTGCGCCGGATTCCTGTAAATAATGGCGAAGATCGTCGGCTATTGCGAGAGTGATCTTCTTTTCCTCGGTCTGTCCCCCGACAGCCCCGCCGTCCGCACCGCCATGTCCCGCATCAACAACGATGACGCGGCCGGAAAGCGGCAAATGCCAGGGCATACTGGTATGCCGGCTGACAATCGCCCAGCGGACGGCGGCAATTGCCGCAAATACTGTAACAACGGCAAACAATCCGAGCAGCCATTTTCTGATCATGTCTCTTCCCCCTCATTGCGAGCCTGTCTCTTGAACATGTATATGGACAGCCGTATAAATTATGCAGGAAAAGAGAAGCCCCGATCAACGCAATTTCATCCGCCATCGTCTGAGCGATGCCTCGAATCCTTCCTGCCACCAGGTATACAGATAACGATCGCAAGCTTCTTCGAGCTCTGTAGCCGCAGCGGGATCGGATGCCGACCAGAACAGCCAGAAATCAAAAAAATCGCCGTGAAGCGCCTCAAACGGAAGCATACTCCTTTGAAAAACATTTTCCGTATCCTCACCGTAGAAACCGAATCTGCCCATTGAAGAGCCAAGCAGAAACGCCTCCAGCGCATATTCCGCGCACATATCCCGTGCCGTCTGGGCCGACGAAGGGACCTGTGCCAGATAATCATTAAAGCGCTGGCGAATGGAGGCTTCTATTTTCTCAAGAGACAGATCCTGCAGTACCCGCCGTTCAAAGTCCATCTGTTTGTGCCGCTGCCTTTCCTGAAAGTCCATGACTATTCCCATCATACTTCCTCCTTTTCCCCTTATCATCCTGCAAACACTTAAGAATCAACCGTAACAGCTTTTTCCAAATCAGTTCCGTCCGGTCGAAAGGGGGCCGCAGGCTTCATTGTTCAGCCGATTTTTGCACAATCTGATATATGATATACTTATCGGCAGATTGAAGAACAAAATCGGATCCTTTTGTTACAATTTCCTTTTGTAAGCGAAGGGGTGGAAAATATTGAACAGATGAAACGGCACAAAAAAGGAGAAATAGGGGCCATGGGCTGATTTCAAACAGCAAAAAGCCCCCAACCAATGTGGTTGAGAGCCTTGAAACGCTGACAGATCAGCGTTTTGAGAACTGCGGAGCGCGGTGTGCGCCTTTGAGTCCGTATCTCTTCCGCTCTTTCATGCCTTCAAAATCAGGCATTTTTTCTACAATAAGATACGCTCATAGCATTCGTAAACCAGAACTGGCTCATATGTTTTGATGCCAAGCACGCAGCCAACACAATAAAGATGATATTTATCTTCATTAGGAAATAAATGGCCGACTCCCCATTCCGTAAATAGATCCTGTTCGATAATCTTTGACTGTATACATGAAATCCCCTCCTACTGTTTAAACTGTTTAAATAGAAGGAAAATGAAAAAACGGTAATCTGCTCTGACGATTTTTTGACGATCATCTGGCGATTTTTGATGATGGCCGGTGATATTGATATGGGTGGCTAATGCTTGCTATGATCTGATGGTTAAACAACGATTGCTCACGTCGTCAAAGCGAAGCCAACTTAACAAAGGTTCTATTGACAACAAACGTATTTGCCCCAGGGCTGGATCAGCCCACTTACGCAGAATGGCAGTCATGGAGCGGATTAACAAACAGATTAAAGAGTATTTTAACCGCTAGAATGTGCATACTATAAGTGATCAATCTGATCCCCTTATGTAATCCCTGTGCTTCGGCGCAGGGATTTTTTATAAACGTATAAATAATACGTATATATCATTGCACGTGTTATTAATACGTGCAATGATATATTTGTAGGGAGGGAGGGCATTGAAACCCAGAGAAGTAATTAAGTTAATCGAGAATGATGGGTGGTACTTAGTCCGAGTGGTCGGCAGCCATTATCAATTCATCCGACTAAAAGAGGCCTAGTCACCATTCCCAATCATTCCGGAGACTTAAAGCCCGGCACCCTGAATTCAATACTTAAGCAGGCAGGACTGAAATAAATCCTGTTTTGCCCTACGGAGGTTTTTAAAATGGCAAAGTATATCTACCCTGCGGTTTTCGATCCCGGCAAAGATGGAAGTAATGGATATACAATTACATTCCCCGACCTTCCCGGCTGTATTTCAGAAGGCGAAGATATTCAAAATGCTCTTTATATGGCTAAAGATGTTCTCGAAGGCTTTATGTATGCCCTCGAAGAAGACGGTTCCGTTATTCCGGCGCCTTCAAACCCAAGCACTATTCAAGTCCCTGCTGGTGGGTTTGTTGTTCTGATCGAAGCATGGACGGACATCGTGCGTGACGAGATCGAGAATAAAGCCGTAAAAAAAACATTAACTATTCCAAAGTGGCTGAACGATGAAGCAGAAAAAAACAAAATTAACTTTTCGCAATTACTGCAGTTTGCAATAAAGGAGCGTCTTGGGATTAAGCGCCCTTAGGTATTAAAAGTTTCGATTCACGCGCTGATGAGTAATAGATCCTCCCCCGCACCAAAGCGCGGGGATATTTTTTATGTATACCCGGTTTCCCGGGCTGGTGAACAATGATGTAAAAAAGTACACGTTATATCCGTAAAGTGTGGTAAACTGAATCTAAAATTTAATTGAGCGAAACCACCACCGGGCGGTAAAAAAGATATATTTGCAAACTTCGTTAGGTCGTAGAAGAAGTTGTGAATGTATCTTTTTCTTTTGGAGGTTAATATGGATTGGCTATATTTAATTATTGCGGGACTATTTGAAGTTGTTTGGGCCACTATGATGAAACTTAGTGCAGGATTTACAAGATGGGATTATTCTCTTTATACCATTTTAGGCATAATGCTTAGCTTCTTTTTCTTAGCCAGGGCAACTAAAGTGTTACCCTTAAGCATTGCTTACCCTGTTTGGACCGGTATCGGTGCTGTCGGTGCTATTATTATCGGAGTTATCTTTTTCAAAGATGGTATACCTTTCCTAACATGGATTTTCATCGGATTATTGATAATATGTATTATTGGTATAAAAGTAACGAGTGGTCACTAATTAGAAATATGAGAAATTGAAAAAATAACGCCGCTCGCTCGGCGGCTTATCAAAGCCGGGTTTTTTCATTATGTCAAGCTTTCTGAGCAGGCTTGCTCTGAGCCTGCTGCGAACTTTCCACATTCAGCGTCCTGATCCTCGGCATTGCTACGCAGGAGAAAGTTGTGAATCTCCTGCGTCCATGAGTCACTTGCCTGATCGGCCCGATAAGTAATCGGATGCCCAACATATACCCGATCTTCGTGTCCACAATGTCCGAATCAAAGCTGTTATTCAGCATATTGTTGACTTTGTCATCCAGTGACGCTCCGGTTCCGTAATTGATTGGTTTACGATCGAAGATTTTCGGCCCATCTTTAATACTGGCAATATAACGGCGATAGAGGCGCTTCATATGCCTGTGTTCGCGCTGATGATCATTGATGATGGCGTTCACCGTATCCACTGTGGTCCCTTCTGCCTGGATCTTCTTGATATACTTAATAAACGGATTCACGCTCTTTCCTCCCTCCTGTCCGACGCCGCTCTGGCCGGTTGTTGGTATAGATGGCATAGCGAAGAGCATCAAGCACATCATCCCACAGCTTGACAGGTTCGCCGGTTGTTTCGTTCCACACGTACATGTAGATTTCTTTTTTGAAGCGTTGTACGCGATCCTTAATGATGAACAGCTTTTTGCGTATGAACAGTCGTGCGACTTCTTCAATGCCCGCAATGACTGCCTTATCTGCGTTAATGGCCCGGATATGCTCACGTCTCAGCCGTTTAACGTGTTCGGGCCGCGCTGAATCACAAAAAAGTTGACGTTTCCATATTGGCCTTTAATGTCGATAGCCACATCAACCCAATAGTCGATCTCTTCAAACTGCTTCGTGTGTTCCTCAAGTAAATAGAAATTGCCTTTGTCGTCTTCACCGATCACTATAATTGCTCCATAGTGCTCATAGCCAAAGTCAACGCCGGCAAAATATTTTACCATATTAATTTCTTGCAGCCTGGATTCGCTAATGTAATGCACGTCCTGGTTAAAATCTTTGTAGACAACACCCTCGGCTGCGCACCATAGTCCGTTAATATCTCGGTCATAGAACATGCCGCTCGGTGTGGTCGCCTTGATATTCTCTCGGTACCGCTCATTGAGGAACGTGTTATCATCCACCGACAAAACAGGCACTATCATTCATCCATTTGTCCCCTTCAAGATCGCCTGTCCGCTCATATCATGTATTATCACGTGACAAGGAGGTGCTTCTCTTGGGATATGATGGTGGATCTAGCTACGGCTACAGTAGCGGATACAGCAGTGGCAGCAGCTTTGCTCTGATTGTCGTGCTGTTCATTCTGTTAATTATTGTCGGAACTGCTTTCGTTTATTAAGAACAAATGCCGTATCCATAGGCAACCCCCATGCAAGCCTCCTTCAAAGAGCATCCTGGCACCGGATGCTCTTTTGATTCGTTTCCCACCTAGTGGCTGTGCCTGCCCATTTAGACGCTTTACCCATTCCACATTTATCCTTCCGCACATATACTGCCTTATCACGTGATAAGGGGGGTGTCATCATGGGAGGTCCAGTTGCTGGTTACGGATGCGGATGCGGCGGTGGATATGGTGCAGGTGGTGGTTTCGCACTGCTTATTGTCCTGTTCATTCTGCTGATCATCATCGGTGCCGTTATCTGGTAGTCATTTCCCATTCCACCAGGTCCCCCAACTCATTCAGCACCCCATGTCAAGGACACCTCATTTAGGTGTCCCTTTTATTACTCAAACTTTTTCTTCCTCACTTCTTTCCATCCTCCCCGCAGCCGCTCATTCAGGTCGTGTTCCTGAAGCGGTTCATACAGGTGAACTTTCTACAGGTCTTCCATTCGAAAGAGCAGAATCCATTTTCTATGGCTCATGTCTCTCCCTCCCCCAAAAAGAAATGGGACAGATTATGAAATTGAAGCATTGAAAAAATGGAAAACAATTCAGAAAGAACGCCTGCTCGCTTATGGAATCGCTCAGGAGCGCATTCAATATGTTGTTTCGCGGGTAGATCTTCGACCGCTTCGGCTGGCCGAACCAAACGAAACTCTGGATAAATTTATCAAAGACAATCCGGATTTCACAAAAATAACTGTTCATGGGTTCCGTCATGTTTTTGCGTCGGCTCTCTATGAAGCTGGTGTGAGTGTCAAAACAGCACAGAAATTTCTCGGCCACCGACGCATGGAAACGACGTCAAATATTTATACGCACGTGACGAAATTCGTAAAAATTGAAGCTGCAGGAAAGTATGAAGAATACATGAAATTACGAAAATCAAAATAAATATGGTCAAAATATGGTCAAAAGCCAGTTTTTCGGCAGCAAAAAAGCCCCCAACCGATGTGGTTGAGAGCCTTGAATCGCTGACAGATCAGCGTTTTGAGAACTGCGGAGCGCGGCGTGCGCCCTTGAGTCCGTATTTCTTCCGTTCTTTCATACGCGGATCGCGGGTCAGAAAACCGGCCTTTTTCAGCGCCGGGCGATAGTCAGGATCGGCTTTCAGCAATGCGCGGGCGACGCCGTGGCGAATTGCGCCGGCCTGGCCGGTAAATCCGCCGCCGGCAACGTTGACGAGAACATCATATCTTCCTTCCGTTTCCGTCGTAACGAGCGGCTGCTTCAGAATCGTGCGAAGCGTTTCGAGATTGAAATATTCATCGGCGCTGCGGCCGTTAATCACAATATTTCCATCACCGGGAACGAGCCTGACGCGGGCAATGGAACTCTTGCGTCGGCCGGTGCCGTAATATTGTACTTGTGCCATTTTTACTTGTCCCTCCTCAATTATCCGCGGAGCGTGTAGGCTTCCGGTTTTTGTGCGATGTGCGGATGTTCCGCACCCTCATAGACATGCAGTTTCGTAAACATGCGGCGCCCGAGGCTGTTATGCGGCAGCATGCCCTTGATCGTCAGTTCAAGCATTTCTTTCGCGCGGGTTTCCCGCATCTCCAACGCTGAACGGGATTTAATACCGCCCGGATAGCCGGAATGATGGATATATTTTTTATTCAGAAGCTTCTTCCCTGTCAGTTCGATCTTCTTCGCATTAATAATGATCACATTGTCACCGACATCGACATGCGGTGTAAAAGTCGGTTTGTTCTTGCCGCGGAGAATTGCAGCCACTTCGCTTGCGAGGCGGCCCAGCACCTGACCGTCGGCATCAATAACAAGCCATTTACGTTCAACCGTTTCCGGTTTGGCCATAAAGGTAGTACGCACGATGTTTCCTCCTAGATTTCGATGATTTCTATTTATCTCCGCGGCCCACAGCCGCTTCGATTGCTTTTCGGAAAACGCAGACGACTCCGCCTTCCGCTTTGTCCGTTCATTTATTTGAACCAGTATTGTTTGGGGCTAATAGTGGTCAAATCAAGAATACCGAACTACATCTTATAACATTGGAGACCCTTTGTCAAGCAGGCCGGCAGCACCCGGAAGGGGCACCGGTCATCCGATTCAAAACATACAGCCAAGACATCCGCTCTGGAAAAATGACAGGCGCAAGCGATTTCCAGCGGACCGTTTCATAAAGCTTCAACTTAATTAATTCTATAGCAATATGCCCTGAACATCTTCCTGCATCCATTATTTTTGAATCATTCTGCTAGTAAGTGACCCGCCACAGCGTCAGACCGCGGGCGGGGGCCGTTTTGGGCGCAGCCCCGCGGTCTCTGCCCGCAATAATATCGGGGAGCGCCTCCGGCTGAAGCTCATGCATACCGACAGCGATCAAAGTTCCGGTAATAATTCGGACCATCTGATAAAGAAACCCGCTGCCGACGATACGGATGACCGTCTCATCCTCTCCTTCCCGATGAACGTCCAGATGATACACCGTTCTGACCTTATCTTTGACATCTGTATTCGCCGCACAGAAACATGAAAAATCGTGGGTTCCGATTATAAATCCGGCGGCCTCATTCATTTTTTGCAAATCAAGAGAGGATTTTACGTGAAGCGTGTAGAATCGGCGGAACAGATCCGGTTGCGGGCGGGTCAGCAGCCTGTAGCGGTACTCCTTCATTTTTACATCAAAGCGGGCATGGAAATCCGGAGGTACATTTTCCGTCCGGTCTATATAGATGTCATCAGGAAGAAAGCTGTTGAGCGCCTTTGTCCAGTTCACGGACGGAATATTAAGCGGGCTTTCAAAATGAAAAACCTGGCCGACGGCATGAACTCCGCGATCGGTCCGGCCGGAAGCTGTAATTTTTATTGTCCGGCCGTGATGAATTCTTGACAGAGCCGTTTCGATCTCTCTTTGCACGGTACGTTTTCCGGGCTGTACCTGATACCCGAAAAAACGGGAACCGTCATAGGCCGCCGTACATTTCAGTTTTGCCATGCTTTCACCTGCAATCTAGCTTCGTATCATGATCAATAAGGCCGTAAGGAAAGCAAACACGATCAGCAGCAGCGTATCCCGCCAGGTCCAGACCAGCCTGCGAAGCTTTGTACGTCCGATATCGCCGCGATACCCTCTCGCTTCCATCGCCATTGCCAGATCTTCAGCACGTTTGAAAGCACCGACGAACAGCGGGACAAGGAGCGGGACAATAGCTTTCACGCGATTTTTCAGCGAACCGCTTGTAAAATCCGATCCTCTCGCCGCCTGCGCCTTCATGATCTTTTCAGTCTCCTCAAGCAGAGTCGGAATGAATCTCAGTGAGATCGACATCATCAGTGCAAATTCATGAACCGGCAATTTAATTTTTTTCAGAGGTGCGAGCAGCGTTTCCATTCCGTCTGTGATTTCGATCGGGGATGTCGTCAGCGTCAGCAGAGTGGCGACAACAATAATGACCAGAAGACGGATCGAAATAAAAATAGATTGAATGAGTCCATTAAGATAAATGTGCAGCCAGCCCATGCTAAAAAGGAGCGGGCCGCCCGCCGTGAAGAACAGGTTCAGTATAAAGGTCACCAGAACAATGAACAGAATGGATTGCAGCCCCCGGCAAATAAAGCGAAGCGGAACTTTTGAAAAATAAATACCAGCCAGGCAGAAAAGGGTCACCAATCCGTAGGTCTGCCAATTGTCAGCCAGGAAAACAACGACGACAAAGAGTAAGACGCTGACTAGTTTTGAACGCGGATCAAGTTTGTGAACAAAGGATTCCATCGGTACGTACTGACCGATAATCAAGTTAAACATTTTCAGAACCTCCATTCAAAAGCCGCATCACTCTGTCGGCCGTTTCCTGGATGGTAAAAACAGGCGGTATCCGGCCGGCGCCGAATTTCGCAGCTAACTTGTCCAAAAACATCATAGTCTCCGGCACATCGAGCCCTATCTTGCGCAGCTCTTCTTCTCTGGCAAAAACTTTTTCCGGTTTGCCGACCATGACCGGACGGCCGTCAGCCATAACGACGACCTGATCGGAGTAAAGAGCCGCGTCCCCCATGTTGTGGGTGACCATAATCAGCGTCAGGTTGAATTCCTTGTGCAATTTATCAAACAGATGAAGGATTTCCCTTCTCCCCTGCGGATCCAGACCCGCCGTCGGTTCATCCAGAATGATCACCTCAGGATGGATGGCGAGCACGCCGGCGATCGCCACACGCCGCATCTGACCGCCGCTCAAGTCAAACGGGGAACGGTGCCAATACGAAGACGGCAAGCCGACAAGGTTCAGGCTCTCCTCCGCCCGGGTCGTCGCCTCCGCAGCGGATACCCCGAAATTCATCGGTCCGAAGCAAACGTCTTTAATGATCGTTTCTTCGAATAATTGATGCTCCGGATACTGAAAAACAAACCCTACCTTTTCTCTGAGCGCTTTTAAATCCGATTTTTTCCCATCGGCTTCAATCGTCATTTTACCTGCGCTGATCCGGCCTTTGGACGGTTTCAGAAGCCCGTTAATATGCTGGACCAGTGTTGATTTTCCCGAACCCGTCTGTCCGATGATCGAAGTGAAAGATCCTGAAGGGATAAACAGATTCACGTCGTCGATGGCAAGCCGCTCAAAGGGTGTTCTTGGATTATAAACATGTGTCACATGTTCGAGCGTAATGTCCATAGCTCATTCACCAACTCTTCCTGAGATAAAGCGGCATCGGTCAGAGGAATTCCTTTTTCATGCAAAATGTGACCGAGTTTGACGGTAAACGGCAAATCAAGCCCTATTTTTTCCAGAAATTCCGGTGCCTGAAATATGTCGCGCGGGGAGCCTTCACGGACAATTTCTCCCTGATTCATCACGATCATCCGATCGGCATAGACGGCCTCGCTCAGATCATGTGTAATCGACAAAACGGTCAGCCGGCGCTCCCTGTTCAGATAGCGCATCGTCCTGATCATGTCTTTCCGTCCTTCCGGATCGAGCATCGAAGTCGCCTCATCCAGAATGATAATCAGCGGCTGAAGCGCAATAATACCCGCGATGGCAACACGCTGCTTCTGACCGCCGGACAGCCGGTGCGGTTCGCTGTCGGCGAACCGCTCCATTTTAACAAACCGGAGCGCCTCCGAGAGCCGCCTGATCATCTCCTCACGGGGAATGCCGTTATTTTCCATGCCGAAAGCTACATCGTCGCGGACCGTAGCTCCGACAAACTGGTTATCCGGATTTTGGAAGACCATGCCGACCATCCGCCGGATATCCCAGATCGTCTCTTCATTGCTTGTATCAAATCCGCCGATGCGGACTGTACCTTTTTGGGGAACAATCAGGCCGTTCAGGCATTTTGCAAGTGTCGATTTACCGGAACCGTTGTGCCCGATGATCGCCAGCCATTCACCCTTATTCACCGAAAAATTAAGATCATGGAGCACCCATGGCTGATCTTCATTGTAGCGATAATACAGTCCGCCGACTTCAATAATTTTCACCATGATTTTCCACCGCTCCTCTCGGCCCGCCTGTCAGCGTTCTCTATGTATCCCGGAAACACCGCTGTTTCAGTGCTCCCGGCGCCGTTTTCTCTGCAATTTCCCGACCACAGAGATTTGTTTTGCGGGCGGCCTTCATCCGCCCCTTTTCCGCGGATAATCAGGATTCAAAAGACTTTTCCCGGCCGGCGAATCCACCGCCCGGTCATGCATGTGCACATGCATGATGATCAATGCCTGCCTGTGTGAAAAAAGGCAGAAAACCGGCTCGCCAGAACCGTGCTTCTGCCCTTCATCAGAGATACTTATTTGACCAGTTCAATGATCGCCATCTCAGAACCGTCGCCGCGGCGCGGGCCGACTTTCAGTACCCGTGTATATCCGCCCTGACGATCTTCATAGCGTTTCGCTATATCGTCGAACAATTTTTGCAGCGCCTTCTGACCGGATTCCTGATCGGCCACTTCATCGCGAATAAATGCAGCGGCCTGACGACGTGCGTGAAGGTCGCCGCGTTTACCCAGGGTGATCATCTTTTCAACGACGGACCGAAGCGCTTTGGCTTTGGAATGCGTCGTCTGAATCCGTTCATTTATAATTAAATCGGTTGCCAGATCGCGGAACAGGGCTTTCCTCGCAGCCGAATCCCGCCCCAGTTTAACATATGCCATCTACCTGTACCTCCTTTGTACTGTCCTGACTCTTTCTTTTTTGCGCAAAAAAGAAAAATGTTCCATGTCCATTGGCTATTCTTCGACTCTCAGCCCAAGGCCGAGATCATTCAGCTTTTCTTCCACTTCCTCAAGCGACTTGCGACCCAGATTTCTGACCTTCATCATGTCTTCTTCACTTTTCTGAGTGAGTTCCTGAACCGTGTTGATTCCGGCACGCTTCAGACAGTTATAGGAGCGAACCGACAGATCCAGCTCCTCAATCGTCATTTCAAGCACTTTTTCTTTCTGGTCTTCTTCTTTTTCGATCATGATCTCCGCTTTTTGCGCCTGATCGGTTAAACCGACAAAAATATTCAGGTGCTCAGTCAAAATCTTGGCACCGAGCGATACAGCTTCTTCCGGACGAATGCTGCCGTCGGTCCAGACATCAAGCGTCAGTTTGTCATAATTGGCAACCTGGCCGACCCGCGTCTTTTCAACCTGATAGTTTACACGGGAGATCGGTGTATAAATTGAGTCAATCGGAATGACACCGATCGGCAGGTCATCGGACTTGTTTCCCTCAGCAGGGACATACCCGCGTCCTTTTTTGGCCAGCATCCGTACATGAAAATGAGCACCCTTGGCCAGGGTAGCAATTTCCAGATCCGGATTCAGAATTTCTACATCGCTATCATGATTTATGTCGGCGGCTGTCACTTTGCCTTCTCTTTGAACATCGATTTCCAGTGTCTTTTCCTCATCTGAATACAATTTCAATGCCAGTTTCTTGATATTCAGAATAATCGCCGTTACATCTTCTACAACGCCTTCGATGGTGGAAAATTCATGAAGCACAGTATCAAACTGAACTGTTGTAACAGCCGCGCCTGGGAGGGAAGAAAGTAAAATTCGACGCAAAGAATTACCCAGAGTCGTGCCGTACCCACGTTCGAGCGGTTCAACAACAAACTTTCCGTAACTTCCGTCGTCTGCCAATTCAACCGTATCGATCCTTGGCTTTTCGATCTCAATCATCAAACAAGAACCCTCCTTCAAAACGTCAAAACTCCGGTCGACGCCGGCCAAAGTTTCCCGATTAATGCTCCTTAGGGCTTACGGCGTGCTTCTTGCATCGGTATCATCACGTTTATTTTAATAGCATTATAAACAGATTGATTGCGAGCTATACACCCGCAGATCAGACACGACGGCGTTTCGGCGGACGGCAGCCATTGTGGGGAACGGGAGTCACGTCACGGATCGTTGTCACTTCAAGCCCGACTGCCTGCAGAGCACGAATAGCGGCTTCCCGGCCGGCACCCGGTCCCTTGACAGAGACCTCGATCGTCTTCATACCGTTATCCAGCGCGCTTTTCCCGGCTGCTTCAGCTGCGGTCTGCGCGGCGAACGGCGTCGATTTTCTCGAGCCCTTGAATCCGAGACCGCCTGCACTCGCCCAGGAAATCGCGTTGCCATGCGGGTCGGTAATCGTCACAATTGTATTATTAAATGTCGAACGAATATGAGCCACTCCGCTTTCGACATTTCTCTTGATACGGCGCTTGCGCGTACGTTGTTGTTTTGCCATAAATGCTTAACCCTCCTTGCTTATTTCTTTTTATTTGCCATCGTGCGCTTTGGACCTTTGCGTGTGCGCGAATTATTTTTCGTATTCTGTCCGCGGACAGGCAACCCGCGGCGATGCCGGATACCTCTATATGAACCGATTTCGATCAGCCTTTTGATATTCAGAGAAACTTCCCGGCGAAGATCCCCTTCCACGCGATAGTGATCGACGACTTCGCGAATACGTGTCTGTTCTTCTTCAGTCAAATCGCGGACACGTGTATCTTCAGAGACTTTTGCTTCCGCCAGGATCTTCTTGGCCGTCGTCTGTCCGATACCGTATATATAGGTCAGCGAAATAACGACTCGTTTCTCTCTTGGAATGTCAATACCTGCAATACGGGCCATCTGTTAAAACACCTCCTTCTTTCATCCTTGTCTTTGTTTGTGTTTCGGATTTTCACAAATAACCATCACAACACCTTTTCGGCGGACGATCTTGCATTTTTCACACATCTTTTTCACGGATGGTCTTACCTTCATTGTTGAACCCTCCTTATATACACTGCAGAGCATCTCCTGCTCATTTATGCCTGAAAGTTATGCGGCCCCGCGATACATCATACGGCGACAGTTCAACCGTTACTTTGTCTCCGGGCAGAATGCGGATGAAATGCATTCGTATTTTTCCGGATACATGAGCTAAAATTTTATGACCATTTTCCAGCTCGACACGAAACATTGCATTCGGCAGTGGTTCGATAACGGTGCCTTCAACTTCAATGACATCTTCCTTAGCCATCGGCTGACTCACCCTTCCTCTTGTTACTGACTTCTTCATCTAAATAATGCGCGATGGCAAAACGCAGTTTTCCATTTGTCACGCGTCCGGTTTCGCGCAGGCTTTTCTGAACTTCGGCGGACACATATGATTGAAGATCAAGATGGCTGATGTTCTTCTTCTTTGCATTGTCGAATCTGCGTCTGTCTCCATCCGCAATTTCAACGAAACGGCGATCGAGAAGTCGCACAACCACAAAATAAGAGCCGGTTTCTTTCCCTTTCAAAACACGAGCAAGCTGACCGGGAACAGGCAGTGGTGCCTGATCACTTCCCATCAATCATCACCTTCACCTATTGCTTTGTCAAGATCTCATTTCCATTTTCAGTAATCACTAAAGTATGTTCGAAATGAGCACACCTTTTTCCATCCTGTGTCAAAATGGTCCAGCCATCATCCTCGACAATATAGATATTGCGGCTTCCCTCATTAATGAGCGGCTCAATGGCAATAACCATTCCGGGCCTAAGCGTCGGCCCGCGCCCCGGCCTGCCGTAGTTAGGTACATCAGGATCTTCGTGAAGCGCTTGGCCGATGCCGTGGCCGGTCAGCTCACGTACAACGGAAAATCCGCCCGATTCGGCGCAGCCTTGAACCGCATGCGAAATGTTCGTCAGGCGGGCGCCCGGTTTTGCTTCGGCGATTCCCTGATATAATGCCTCTTCTGTCACCTGAAGAAGCCTGCTGTCGGATCCGGATACCCGGCCTACAGGATAAGTCCAGGCGGAGTCTGCGTGAAAGCCGTCATAGCGAGCGCCGAGATCAATACTGATAATGTCTCCGTCCTTCAGAACATAGGAACCGGGAATGCCGTGAGCCAGCTGATTGTTAACAGATGTACAAATACTATTTGAAAACCCGTCATAGCCTTTAAAAGACGGCTCCGCTCCCGCATTTCTTATCGAGCGCTCTGCCAGTGCATCAAGTTCAATCGTCGATACGCCCGGCTCAATCATCCGGCGCAAATCTTCAAGCGCCTGAGCAACGATTCTGCCTGCACATCGAATTTTGGCGATCTCACTCTCGGTTTTCAGCCTGATCATTCGGCGAAAGCTCCCAGTATTGCAGAAACATCCCGAAAAACCGTTTCAATCGGCTGATCGCCGTTCACCGTTTTCAGCAAACCTTTTTCCTGATAAAAAGCAACCAGCGGCTGCTGCTGCTTTATATTGACCTGGAGCCGTTCATGCACTGTTTCTTCACTGTCGTCCGCCCGCTGTTTCAGCGGACCGCCGCATCTGTCGCAGATGCCTGCCTGTTTCGGAGGATTGAATGTCAGATGATAGGTAGCGCCGCAATTGGCACATATTCGACGTCCGGTCAGGCGCGTCAGCAATTTTTTCGGATCGACATGAATATAAAGAACAGCGTCGATTTTATTGTTCATTTCCGTCATCATCGCTTCAAGCGCTTCCGCCTGCTGGACGGTTCTCGGAAAACCGTCCAGCAGAAATCCGTTTTTGCAGTCCGCTTTGGCAAGACGCTCACGGACAATGCCGATCGTCACTTCATCCGGTACAAGAGCGCCCTTATCCATGAAAGCTTTCGCTTGTTTCCCGAGCGCCGTGCCATCCTTAATCGCCTGACGGAACATGTCTCCCGTTGAGATATGCGGAAACCCATAATGGTCGACAATGCGCTCCGCCTGTGTCCCCTTTCCGGCTCCCGGAAGTCCCATCAAAATTAAATTCATGCTACCCCCTCCAGATTCTCTTGCCGTAATCAAATTATCTTTTTATAAAACCCTGATAATTTTTTCTCACCAATTGACCTTCAATACGTTTCATCGTATCCAAAGCAACACCGACAACGATCAGAAGACTGGTACCGCCGATTTGAGCACTCGTCGGCAAGTTGCCGAGCTGACCGAAAACAATCGGAAGCAATGAGATCGCCGCCAAAAAAATCGCGCCCAGAAAGGTCAGACGGTACAAAATCTTGGTGATATACTTCTCCGTATTCTTGCCTGGGCGGATTCCCGGAATGTACCCGCCCTGTTCCCCAAGATTTTTCGCCATTTTCTCCGGATTGACCTGCACAAACGTATAAAAATAGGTGAAAGCGATAATCAGAGCCGCATAGATAACCATTCCATAGACCGTTGAGTAATCAAAGATGCGTTCTACCCAAGTTGTGACAGCATTACTATGGAAGAAACGGGCAATAGTCGGCGGTGTAATCATCAGCGAGATGGCAAAGATGACCGGAATGACTCCGGCTGCATTCACCTTGATCGGCAGATGCGTCGGCTCGACGCTGTACGTTTTCGTTCCGATCGTTCTTTTCGCATACTGAATCGGAATTTTCCGTACCCCTTGCTGTACAAAAATCGTTCCAACGACAATCACCAGCACGACCGCAATCATGGCAAGCAAACTAAGAATTTCCATAAATGTATTGGTCGCGGAAGCGAAACGCTGGGCATAAATCTGATTGATTGCCGTCGGGATCCGTGCCACAATTCCTGCAAAAATAATGATCGAAATTCCGTTTCCGACGCCATAAGCCGTAATTTGATCGCCGAGCCACATAAGGAACGCCGTGCCGGCGGTCAGCACCGATGCAATAATGAGGTAGGTCCAGATGTCCGGATTGACGACCAGCCCGGGAAAATTCTGATCAAATCCATAGGAAAGACCTAACGCTTCGATAAATCCAAGTACTATCGTTCCATACCGAGTCAGCTGATTCAGTTTTCTTCTTCCCATTTCTCCCTGTTTCGACCACTCAGTCAATTTAGGGACAACATCCATCTGCAAAAGCTGAACGATAATGGATGCAGTGATATAGGGCATGACACCCATCGAAATGATCGAGAAATTCTGCAACGCCCCGCCGCCAAAGGTGTTGAACAAACCAAAGGCGCTGGAATCGCTAATGTTAATCAGACTGCTGTTGATGCCGGGAACGGGAATGAATGTCCCGATTCGAAACACAATAAGCATCAGCAGCGTAAATATGATCTTTCGACGTATTTCAGCCTCTCGCCACATACTTGAAAGTACTTGAAACATCAAATCACCTCAACGTTTCCGCCAGCAGCTTCAATTGCCTCTTTGGCAGAAGCAGAAAATTTTTGCGCTTTGACGGTCAGTTTCGTTTCAAGTTTGCCCGTACCCAGAATCTTGATGCCGTCATTCAGTTTTCTGACGACGCGCGTTTCAAGCAAGAGTTCCGGTGTGATTTCCGTTCCGTTTTCAAAACGATTCAATTTATCAAGATTGACAATTGAATAAACCTTGCGGGTCGGATTCTTGAATCCCCTTTTCGGCAACGTCTGCAGCAAAGGCAGTTGTCCGCCTTCAAAACCAGGACGGACATTACCGCCTGAACGGGCCTTCTGTCCCTTTTGTCCTCGGCCGGACGTTTTGCCAAGTCCGGAACCATATCCGCGGCCGACTCTTTTTCTGCTGAAACGGGAACCTTCGGCCGGTTTTAATTCATGGAGTTTCATCTTGGCACCTCCTTGTTCTCAATATTTTTCCATTAATCGTCCAGTTCATGAACCGTCAGCAGATGGGAGACTTTCCGGATCATACCGCGAATAGCGGGATTGTCTTCCTGAATGACTGTCTGATAGGTTTTTCTAAGACCAAGCGTTCTTACCGTCACCCGTTGTGATTCAGGACGGCCGATTACACTGTGCTTGAGGGTGATTTCCAATTTTTTCGCCATTTTGCTCCCCCCTTATCCCAACAGTTCTTCAACAGATTTTCCGCGAAGTTTGGCAACATGTTCGGCACGTTTCAGGCTTTTCAGGCCTTCGACGGTTGCACGGACCATATTGATCGGGTTGTTCGACCCGAGCGATTTCGAAAGAATGTCTCCCAGTCCCGAAAGCTCAAGTACGGCACGGACAGGCCCGCCCGCAATGATTCCGGTACCTTCTGAAGCAGGCTTCAAGAGTACGCTTCCGGCCCCGGAATGTCCGACGACCTGATGCGGAATCGTTGTATTGACAATCGGTACGTTAAATACATTCTTCTTCGCGTCTTCAATCGCTTTACGGATCGCTTCCGGCACTTCATGGGCCTTTCCCTGTCCGAAACCGACATTGCCCTTCTTATCGCCGACAACAACCAATGCGGCGAAACGGAAGCGACGTCCGCCTTTTACTACTTTTGCGACACGGTTGATCGTCACGACGCGTTCTTCAAATTCTGATTTGTTGCGTTCATTGTTAGCCATGGATTCCCCTCCTTGTAATTAGAATTTAAGTCCGGCTTCTCGTGCGCCGTCAGCAAGAGCTTTGACGCGCCCATGATAGAGATAGCCGCTCCGATCAAAAACGACGGTTTCAATGCCCTTCTCCAGAGCACGCTGACCGATCAGTTCACCGATTTTTTTCGCAGCTTCAACATCGCTGCCTTTTTCGAGATCAAATGCTTTGTCGACCGTTGAAGAAGAAGCAAGCGTCACGCCCTTGCTGTCATCGATTAACTGAGCATATATATTCTTGGATGATCGAAAAACATTTAAACGTGGGCGTTCTGCCGTCCCCACGACACGGCGGCGAACATGCAGATGCCTCTTTTTGCGAATAGCATTTTTATCCTTTTTGGTAATCATGCACTATCGCTCCTTTCTTCTTATCATTTGTGAACCGCAAAACCGGCGGCGCGGCAAGCGAAATCATGCAGCCTCCGCAAAACGGCTGAACTTACTTACCTGTTTTGCCCTCTTTACGGCGAACATGTTCGCCTTCATAGCGGATACCCTTGCCCTTATAAGGTTCAGGTGAGCGAACCGAGCGGATGTTTGCTGCAACTTCGCCGACACGTTGTTTGTCAATGCCGCTTACGATTACTTTGTTGTTGCCTTCCACATTGATTTCGATACCCTGTTCCGGAACAATTTCCACAGGATGGGAATAACCGACATTCAGGATCAGATTTTTACCCTGTTTGTTTGCTCGATAACCGACACCGACAAGCTCAAGGTTCTTTGTATATCCCTTGGTTACCCCTTCAACCATATTGCTGATCAGGCTGCTGGTTGTTCCGTGCAGAGCGCGATGCTGATTAGAATCATCAGGTCTGGCGACTCTGATTTCATTATTTTCATGCTTAATGATCATGTCCGGGTGAAAGCTGTGCGATAATTCACCCTTAGGTCCTTTGACCGTCACTTTCTGACCGTCAATCGTGACCGTCACGCCATCAGGAATGACTGTCGGCCGTAAACCAATACGAGACATGGGAACACCTCCATTCTTGTTTCCAGATTACCAAACGTAGGCAAGTACTTCTCCGCCAACCCGCTGCTGACGGGCTTCCTTATCCGTAATGATTCCCTTTGATGTCGAGACAATAGCAATGCCCAGACCGCCCAGGACCTTCGGAACTTCATCCGCTTTGGCATAAACGCGCAGTCCCGGTTTGCTGATTCTCTTCAGCCCTGAAATCACGCGCTCTTTATTGCCGCCGTATTTCAGGAACAAACGGAGCACGCCCTGCTTGTTGTCTTCCACATATTCAACATCTTTTATAAACCCTTCACGTTTCAGAATTTCGGCGATTTCTCTCTTGACTCTGGAACCGGGCAGCTCAATTTGTTCGTGCCGAACAACGTTTGCGTTACGAATACGGGTCAGCATATCTGCAATAGGATCTGTCATGACCATGCAAATCGACCTCCTTCCCTATTACCTATTATTTTACCAGCTGGATTTCTTGACGCCGGGAATCTGTCCCTTATACGCGAGCTCACGGAAGCAAATTCTGCATAATTTAAATTTCCTGAGAACCGAATGAGGACGTCCGCAGCGTTCGCAGCGTGTGTATTCCTGCACTTTGAATTTTTTCGGTCGATGTGCGGATACAAGCATTGATTTTTTTGCCAAGGTTCATACCTCCTTTTCGATTATTATTTTGCAAACGGCATGCCAAGCAATGTCAGCAAAGCCGATGCCTCTTCGTCGCTTTTTGCCGATGTGACAATGACAATATCCATGCCGCGCACTTTGTCGATTTTATCGTAATCAATTTCCGGGAAAATCAACTGTTCACGAATGCCCAGTGTATAATTCCCGCGGCCGTCGAATGCCTTCTTTGAAATGCCGCGGAAATCGCGAACCCGAGGCAGGGCTACGGCGATCAGTTTATCCAGGAAATCATACATACGATCTTTTCGGAGTGTTACTTTTGCACCGATCGGCACACCTTCGCGCAGCTTAAAAGCGGCGATGGACTTCTTTGCACGAGTGATGACAGGCTTCTGCCCCGACAATGCAGTCAGATCTTCGACCGCGCTGTCCAGAACCTTGGAATTGTGAACAGCTTCGCCCACGCCCATGTTAATAACGACCTTCTTGATTTCTGGGACCTGCATGACTGATGTATAGTTAAATTTATCAGTTAAAGCAGGGACAACTTCTTTTTCGTATTTTTCTTTGAAACAGCCCATGCTTTTACCTCCTTTCAGAGACGTCTTATTTATCTATTTTATCTATAACTTCGCCTGTTTTTTTAGAAACACGTACTTTCTTTCCGTCTACTATTTTGTGGCCTACCCGTGTCGGCTTATTTGTTGTTGGATCAAGCAGCATAACATTTGATACGTGAATCGGTGCCTCGCGTTCCAGAATCCCGCCCTGAGGGCTCGCCTGATTCGGTTTTGAGTGTTTCTTCACGATGTTGACGCCTTCGACAACCACGCGTTCCTTTGCCGGATAAGCCGCGAGAATCACACCCTGCTTGCCCTTGTCTTTGCCGGAAATCACCTGAACCTTATCGCCTTTCTTCACATGCAGTTTCGCCATGTTAAGTGCCACCTCCTTTTCCCTGACCATTCATATTTACAGTACTTCCGGTGCCAGCGATACAATTTTCATAAACTGGTTGTCACGCAGTTCACGGGCAACGGGCCCGAAAATTCGTGTTCCGCGCGGGCTCTTGTCATCGCGGATTAGAACGACTGCATTCTCGTCAAAACGAATGTAGGAACCGTCCGAACGCCTGACACCCTGCTTTGTGCGGACAACGACCGCTCTAACCACTTCGCCCTTCTTAACAACGCCACCTGGTGTGGCTTGTTTGACCGAAGCAACAATCACGTCGCCGATATTCGCTGTCTTGCGGCCGGATCCTCCCAGAACCTTAATGGTCAGGACTTCGCGGGCGCCTGAATTATCGGCGACTTTCAAACGGCTTTCCTGTTGAATCATTAAAATGCGACCTCCCTTCGATCTCCGGTATGAAGCCGAAAGATCAGATGATGACGGATTCTTCTACGATTTTCACAAGACGAAAACGTTTATCCTTCGAAAGCGGGCGAGTCTCTATGATTTCAACGATATCGCCGACTTTTGCCTGATTTTTTTCATCATGTGTCTTGAATTTTTTCGAATATTTTACATGCTTGCCGTAGAGCCGGTGATTCTTGGATGTCTCAACAAGAACGGTAATGGTTTTGTCCATTTTATCCGAGACGACGCGTCCGACCAGGACTTTGCGGCCATTTTTGCGTGTTTCTTCTGCCATTCAGATAACCTCCTTCTCAGCCGTTTTGAACATTCAGTTCACGTTCACGCAAAATCGTTTTCGCACGGGCAATGGATTTCCGGACCTCACGGATGCGGGCGGGGTTCTCTAATTGTCCGGTAGCGAGCTGAAAACGCAGATTAAATAATTCTTCTTTCAGAGACTTAACGTTCTCTTCAACCTCAGCAGTGGTCAACTTGCGAATTTCTTCAGCCTTCATTTGCGTCACCACCCACTTCTTCGCGTTTCACGATCTTCGTTTTTATCGGCAGTTTATGGCCCGCAAGTCTCAGTGCCTCATGCGCCACTTCTTCGGGAATGCCGGCGACTTCAAACAGCACACGGCCCGGTTTTACAACAGCCACCCAGCCTTCAGGAGCGCCTTTCCCGGAACCCATGCGGACATCAAGCGGTTTCTTTGTATATGATTTCTGAGGAAAAATCTTGATCCAGACTTTCCCGCCTCGTTTCATAAAACGTGTCATGGCAATACGTGCCGCTTCGATCTGACGGCTGGTAATCCAGGCGGATTCAAGAGCCTGAAGCCCGTATTCGCCAAAAGTCACTGTCGCGCCGGCCTTTGTCTTGCCGCGCATTCTGCCGCGATGCTGTCTGCGATATTTTACACGTTTTGGCATTAACATAATTATCTGCCTCCTTCCTTATTGTTCGTTCCCTTCGTCGGGAGGACCTCTCCGCGGTAAATCCATACTTTAACGCCGATCTTGCCGTAAGTCGTATCTGCTTCCGCAGTTCCGTAATCAATGTCAGCCCGCAAAGTATGCAGCGGAACGGTGCCTTCACTGTAGTCTTCCGTCCGTGCCATATCGGCCCCGCCCAGACGGCCGGCCACCTGCGTCTTGATACCCTTTGCGCCGGCTCTCATCGCTCTCTGCAGCGTCTGCTTTTGAGCGCGTCTCCAGGAAATCCGGCTTTCCAGCTGGCGTGCGATGTTTTCCGCCACCAGTTTGGCATCAAGATCGGCCTGTTTGATCTCGAAAATATTGACATGAACGCGTTTCCCCGTCAGGTTATTGAGGGCTTTTCTCAATTCCTCTACTTCGGATCCGCCCTTTCCGATGACCATACCGGGTTTTGCCGTTTTTATCGTGATGTTGATCCGATTGGCCGCCCGTTCCAGTTCAATGGATGAAACCGCCGCATCTTTCAGTCTGTTCTCGACATATTTTCGGATTCTGATGTCTTCATGAAGATATTCCGCATAGTTTTTATCGGCATACCATTTGGATTCCCAATCGCGAATGATTCCGATTCTGAATCCTATTGGATTGATTTTCTGACCCACGCATTATCCCTCCTTTTTTTCAGATACGATGATCGTTATATGGCTTGTGCGTTTGTTGATCTTGCTCGCCCGTCCCTGAGCGCGCGGGCGAAAACGCTTGAGCGTTGCCCCTTCGTCCACAAACGCTTTTTCGACATACAGGTCTTCTCTGTCCATATCATAGTTATGTTCCGCATTGGCAATCGCGGATTTCAACACTTTTTCAATAATCGGCGATGCGGCTCTTTGCGTGTTTTTAAGTACGGCGATCGCGTAACCGACATCTTTGCCCCTGATAAGATCGATAACAAGACGCGCCTTACGAGGAGCAATCCGAATTTGTCTGGCAATAGCTTTGACTTGCATCACAGTTCCTCCTTTCGTTAGCGGGCGCTTGTTTTCTTATCGGAAGACGCATGTCCGCGATACGTTCTTGTCGGGGCGAATTCGCCAAGTTTGTGCCCCACCATGTCTTCCGTAATGTAAACCGGTACATGCTTGCGGCCGTCATAGACAGCAATGGTATGGCCGATAAATTCAGGGAAAATGGTTGAACGGCGCGACCAGGTCTTAATGACTCGTTTTTCGTCTTTTTCATTTAAAGCAACAACTTTTGTCATCAGATGATCATCGACAAATGGTCCTTTTTTCAGGCTGCGGCTCAATGGTAGGCCTCCTTCCAAAATAATGTATCTATCCACAATTATTTTTTGCGATGTCTGATAATAAACTGTTCAGAAGCGTTCTTCTTCTTGCGTGTTTTGTAACCCATTGTCGGCTTGCCCCATGGCGACATCGGCGACTTACGTCCGACAGGCGCCTTGCCTTCGCCACCGCCGTGCGGGTGATCGTTCGGGTTCATGACGGAACCGCGGACCGTCGGACGGATACCTTGCCAGCGCGTGCGGCCCGCCTTGCCTATGGATACAAGCTCGTGCTCCAGATTTCCGACCTGACCGATCGTAGCCCGGCACGTTTCCAAAATCATCCGCACTTCTCCGGATACCAGACGGACAAGAACGTACTTGCCTTCTTTGCCCAGAATCTGGGCCGAGGTGCCTGCCGAGCGTACAAGCTGGCCGCCTTTGCCCGGTTTCAGCTCAATGTTGTGAACCGTCGTCCCGACCGGAATATTTTTCAGCGGAAGTGCATTGCCGGCCTTGATGTCGGCACCGGCGCCGGACATGATTTCCGTTCCGACCTGAATGCCTTTCGGAGCGATAATGTATCGCTTTTCTCCGTCTGCATAGTGCACGAGTGCAATATTTGCCGTACGGTTAGGGTCATATTCGACCGTCGCGATCCGGCCCGGGATGCCGTCCTTATCGCGTTTGAAATCAATGATGCGGTACTGGCGCTTATGACCGCCGCCCTGATGGCGCACCGTCAGTTTGCCCTGATTGTTGCGGCCGGCTTGCTTGGGCAACGCTTTAAGCAACGACTTTTCCGGCTTGTTTGTTGTAATTTCAGCGAAATCCAGCGAGCTCATGTTTCTGCGGCCGTTGGACGTCGGTTTGTACTTTTTAAGTGGCACGGTTATTGACCTCCTTCTTTAATGATGCTCATTCGCCGTCGAAGAAATTAAGTTCCTTGCTTTCAGGCGTCAAAGTGACGATCGCTTTCTTTCTTCTGGCGGTATAGCCTGAATAGCGGCCGTACCGTTTCGGCTTGCCTTTTACGTTCATCGTATTGACTTTAACGACTTTCACATCGAAAATGGCCTCGACGGCCCGTCTGATTTCAGACTTATTAGCCCGAAGATCAACGTCAAACGTATATTTCTTGTCAGCCATCAGATCGGTTGTCCGCTCAGTCAGTACGGGGCGCTTAATGATATCGCGCGGATCCTTCATTATCCAAGCACCTCCCCAAGCTTTTCGGCAGCTTCCTTTGTGACAATCAGTTTGTTGTAGCCGACAACGTCCAGGACATTGACCTCAGGAACCGTCAGAACCTTTACATCCGGAATATTGCGTGAAGACAGGGCTACCGTTTCATCATAATCACCTGTAACAAACAATGCCTTCTCTGATACTGAAAGATTCTTTAATACGGAAACAAATTCTTTTGTTTTCGGTGCTTCCAAAGAGAGACTGTCCAGCACGATTACATCATTGTCGCCGACTTTGCCGGACAATGCCGAACGGATCGCCAGGCGGCGCACTTTCTTTGGAAGCTTATAGCCGTAGCTGCGCGGCGTCGGGCCGAACACGGTACCGCCGCCGACCCACTGAGGAGAACGTATCGAACCCTGGCGGGCACGGCCGGTTCCCTTCTGCCGCCATGGTTTGCGGCCGCCGCCGCGTACAGCCGAACGATTTTTCACAGCATGTGTCCCTTGACGCTGTGAAGCCTGCTGCATAACAATTGCCTGATACAAAACATGTTCATTAGGTTCAATGCCGAAAACGGCATCGGCCAATTCCACGTCTCCCACTTCGGCACCTTTTTGATTAAATACGGTTAATTTTGGCATGGAAGCGTCCTCCTTTCTTATTTAGCTTCTTCTGCTTTTACAGCAGTTTTTATGGTGATATAGCTTTTCTTTGCACCCGGTACATTGCCCTGGATAAGAATCAGTTTGCGTTCCGTATCCACTTTGGCAACCACAAGGTTCTGGACCGTGACCGTTTCTCCGCCCATGCGGCCGGCCAGGATCTTGCCTTTAAAAGTACGGGCAGGATCGATAACGCCCATTGAACCGGGACGGCGATGATAACGGGAGCCGTGGCTCATCGGACCGCGCGACTGATTGTTGCGCTTAATCGGGCCCTGAAATCCCTTCCCTTTGGATGTCCCGGTAACATCGATGACATCTCCTGCCTTAAATGTGTCAGCTGTGATTTCCTGGCCGGGTTCATACTCGCCAAGATTTACACCACGGATTTCCTTCATGAAGCGCTTAGGTTCCGCCTTTGCTTTGTCCGCGTGGCCTTTAGCCGGCTTCGTTATCAGCGATGCTTTCAAGTTGTCAAAGCCAAGCTGCACGGCTTCGTATCCGTCCGTTTCAACGGTCTTCTTCTGAAGAACGACATTGCCGGACACGTCGACAACCGTTACAGGGATCACATCGCCGTTTTCAGCGAAAATCTGCGTCATGCCGATTTTTTTGCCTAAGATTCCTTTGGTCATCCGTAACACCTCCTAATAATCGTGAATTTTATTTATAGCTTGATCTCAATGTCTACACCCGAAGGAAGATCCAGCCTCATCAGCGAATCAACCGTTTGCGGTGTCGGCTCAACAATATCAACTAAACGTTTGTGTGTGCGCATTTCGAATTGTTCACGTGAATCCTTGTATTTGTGTACCGCACGCAAAATCGTATAGACCGACTTTTCGGTAGGAAGCGGAATCGGCCCCGATACCTTGGCCCCCGAGCGTCTTGCCGTTTCCACGATTTTTTCGGCAGACTGATCCAGAATACGATGATCATATGCTTTCAGACGAATGCGAATCTTTTGCTTTGCCATGTTACATTCCCTCCTTTTTTCGTCCATTTTTTAAAAACAGACTTGCTCCACGGAAATATCCGTCTAACCCGCCTTGGCAAAGGAGCCGGGTGTATCCGCAACCTTCCGCATCATTGCTGCAAACCAACCCCACTATTATACATGATTGAAAGGCACAAGGCAAGGCGCACATCTCTTTTTTTATCTATGACTGTTTCAGTATCGGACGTTTCCGTGCACTAAAAAGAGACCGTTCCGGGAAGAGCCATGAATCGGTGAATCTTTATGCAACAAAAAAAGGCCTCTCATCAGTCGATCCCTCGACCTTGAGACGCCCCTTTAGTGCTCTGTCATTCAACGATTTCTGAAACAGATCCGGCGCCGACGGTACGGCCGCCTTCACGGATCGAGAACTTCGTGCCCTGTTCGATAGCGATCGGGGCAAGCAGTTCAACATCCATTGTAACATTGTCGCCCGGCATAACCATTTCGGTACCTTCCGGCAGTGTAATCGTTCCGGTAACGTCGGTTGTTCTGAAATAGAACTGTGGACGGTAGTTGGAGAAGAACGGAGTATGACGGCCGCCTTCTTCTTTCTTCAGGACATAAACCTGTGCCTTGAATTTCTTATGCGCGGTAACCGTACCCGGTTTGATCAGTACCTGACCGCGTTCAACGCCGTCACGATCGATGCCGCGCAGCAGAGCGCCGATGTTGTCGCCGGCTTCGGCATAGTCCAGAGTCTTGCGGAACATTTCAACGCCCGTAACCGTGCTCTTCTTAGGTGCATCCGTCAAACCCAGGATTTCAACTTCATCGCCGATTTTCACCGTGCCGCGTTCAACGCGTCCGGTTGCAACCGTACCGCGGCCGGTGATTGAGAAGACGTCTTCGACCGGCATCATGAATGGCTTGTCATTTTCACGAACAGGAGTCGGAATGTAATTGTCGACTGCATCCATTAATTCAAGGATGTGTTTTTCCTCTTCAGGATCGCCCTGCAAGGCTTTTAATGCCGAGCCCTTAATAACCGGTACTTCGTCGCCCGGATAGTCATATTCAGTGAGCAGATCGCGCACTTCCATTTCAACCAGTTCAAGGAGCTCCGGATCGTCAACCTGGTCTGTCTTGTTCAGGAAAACGATGATTGCAGGAACGCCGACCTGATGAGCAAGAAGAATGTGTTCGCGTGTCTGAGGCATCGGGCCGTCGACCGCCGATACAACGAGAATCGCACCGTCCATCTGGGCAGCGCCGGTGATCATGTTCTTGACATAGTCGGCGTGACCTGGGCAGTCAACGTGTGCATAGTGGCGGCTGTCCGTTTCATATTCAACGTGGGCCGTCGAAATCGTGATTCCGCGTTCGCGCTCTTCCGGAGCGCCGTCAATGGTATCGTACGCACGGGCCTCCGCTTTGCCCTGCTTTGCCAGAACAGTTGTAATCGCAGCAGTCAAAGTCGTTTTCCCGTGGTCGACGTGACCGATTGTGCCAATGTTAACATGCGGTTTTGTGCGTTCATAATGTGCTTTAGCCATGGAATGTATATCCTCCTTTAATTCAAAGCAAATTTTTTAATTTATATGCAGTAAGGAATCCGGCATGGAATACGCCTTCGTCCTTAGCTTACAATAAAACAAAAGTTGTGACAATCATGTATGCCGATCAATGAATTCCGTTCGTTATTCACCGGTAGCCTTTTTAATAATCGCTTCGCTGACGCTCTTCGGAACTTGTTCGTAATGATCGAATTGCATTGTGAACGTTCCGCGTCCCTGCGTACCCGAACGAAGAGTCGTGGCATAGCCGAACATTTCTGCCAGCGGCACGTGGGCACTGACAACCTGGGCACCGGCACGCGCCTCCATGCCGTCGACACGTCCGCGGCGGCTCGTTATGTCACCCATAATATCGCCTAAGTATTCCTCAGGCATACTGACCTCTACCTTCATAATCGGTTCAAGGATCACCGGAGCACACATATTTTTTGCCGCTTTAAGCGACATGGACGCTGCGATTTTGAAGGCCATTTCACTGGAATCGACATCGTGATAGGAGCCGTCGACAAGGCTCGCTTTAATATCGATCAGCGGATAGCCGGCAAGCAGGCCGTTCGGCAACGCTTCTTTCAGTCCTGTCTCAACCGCCGGGATGTATTCGCGGGGAACGACACCGCCGACGATCTTGTTTTCAAACACAAAACCGCTGCCTTCCTGAAGCGGTTCAAATTCGATCCAGACGTGGCCGTACTGGCCGCGGCCGCCTGACTGGCGGATAAACTTGCCTTCCGCTCTGCCTGCTTTCGTGAGCGTCTCACGATAAGCGACTTGCGGAGCGCCGACATTGGCATCCACTTTGAACTCGCGGCGCAGACGATCGACAATGATATCCAGATGAAGTTCTCCCATGCCGCCGATAATCGTCTGGCCCGTTTCTTCATCCGTTCTTGTCTTAAAGGTAGGATCCTCTTCCGCAAGTTTTGCCAAAGCGATGCCCATCTTATCCTGATCGGCTTTCGATTTCGGTTCAATGGCAACGTGAATAACCGGATCGGGGAATTCCATCGATTCAAGAACAATCAGATGATCCTCATCGCAAAGCGTATCTCCGGTCGTCGTATTTTTCAAACCGACTGCCGCCGCAATGTCGCCGGAGTAAACTTTCTTGATTTCACTGCGGTGATTGGCGTGCATCAGCAAAATACGGCCAAGACGTTCACGCGTATCCTTCGTCGAGTTCTGAACATAAGATCCGGCTTCAGCCGTCCCTGAGTATACACGGAAGAAAGTCAGTTTGCCGACAAAGGGGTCGGTCATGACTTTGAATGCCAGTGCCGCAAACGGAGCGCTGTCATCCGCCGCACGTTCGACCTCTTCTCCGGAATCCGGCAGCGTGCCCTTGATCGGCGGCACGTCAAGCGGAGACGGCAGATAATCGATCACTGCGTCCAGCACGTGCTGCACGCCCTTATTTTTGAACGCCGTTCCGCACAGTACAGGATAGAACTTGACGGCACAGGTTGCTTTGCGGATCGCCGCCTTCAGTTCCTCCACGGTTATTTCATCGCCGTTCAGGTACTTTTCCATGATGTCGTCATCAACATCGGCAACCGCTTCAATTAATTTGTCATGGTACTCTTCCGCCTGCTCCTTGTACTCATCCGGAATCTCTTCGGCATCGACAATCGATCCGAGATCGTCCTCATAAATGAATGCCTGCATGCCGACCAGATCGATCTCGCCTTTGTAATTGTCTTCCGATCCCATCGGAAGCTGGATCGGGTGAGCATTTGCCTGCAGACGTTCATGCAACGTTTTACATGAATACAGGAAATCGGCACCGATTTTGTCCATCTTGTTGACAAACACGATTCTCGGGACACCATAAGTCGTTGCCTGACGCCAGACCGTTTCTGTCTGCGGTTCGACACCGGACTGTGCATCGAGCACCGTTACGGCTCCGTCAAGCACACGGAGCGAGCGTTCGACTTCAACGGTGAAATCCACATGCCCCGGGGTGTCGATGATGTTGATCCGATGATTTTTCCATTGAGCGGTTGTCGCGGCCGATGTGATCGTAATGCCGCGTTCCTTTTCCTGCTCCATCCAGTCCATCTGTGAAGCCCCCTCATGGGTTTCACCGATTTTATGGATACGGCCGGAGTAAAAAAGGATGCGTTCGGTCGTTGTTGTTTTGCCGGCATCAATGTGTGCCATAATTCCGATATTGCGCGTTTTCTCCAAGGAGAAATCCCTCGCCATGGTTTTCGCTCCTTCCTGTTTTTTGCCGATATTACCAGCGATAATGAGCAAAAGCCTTGTTGGCTTCCGCCATTTTATGCATATCTTCGCGCTTCTTTACCGATGCGCCGGTGTTATTGGAAGCATCGATGATTTCATTGGCTAATTTCTCAATCATCGTTTTCTCACCGCGCAATCTCGCATAATTTACAAGATAGCGCAGGCCTAAAGTCGTCCGGCGTTCCGGACGGACTTCAACCGGGACCTGATAGTTGGAACCTCCGACACGGCGTGCCTTGACTTCGAGAACAGGCATGACGTTCTTGAGCGCCTGTTCAAACACTTCCATAGGTTCCTGGTTTGTACGTTCCTTGATTAAATCAAAAGATTGATAAAGGATGGTCTGGGCCTTTCCCCTCTTTCCGTCCTTCATGATACGATTGATCAGACGGGTGACCAGCTTTGAATTATACAGCGGATCAGGCAGAACATCCCGTCTTTCAACTGGGCCTTTTCTAGGCATGAAAATTCCTCCTTCCCGTTTCGGTTTAATGGATTATTCTTTAGGTTTCTTGGCGCCGTACTTTGAACGGCCCTGTTTCCGATCAACAACGCTGGCCGTATCTAGCGCGCCGCGGATGATATGATAACGCACACCAGGAAGATCCTTGACACGTCCGCCGCGAATCAGAACAACACTGTGTTCCTGAAGATTGTGCCCGATTCCGGGGATGTACGCATTCACTTCGATGTTGTTCGACAGACGGACACGCGCGTATTTACGCAGGGCAGAGTTAGGTTTCTTAGGGGTCAGTGTGCCGACACGTGTGCACACGCCTCTTTTCTGCGGAGCAAAATCATTTGTCAGCGATTTTTTGAAACTGTTGTATCCCCTGTTCAGCGCAGGCGATGTTGACTTTTTAATTTTGGACTTTCGTCCCTGACGAATTAATTGATTGATTGTAGGCATTTACCTGTTCCTCCTTTCAAATTTCTAAACCCACTGATCCAGGCGGTTCCTTTTTCGCGCAAAAAAGTGTTTTTGCAAAAGATCTCCCTTTGCAAAAACATTATCTTTTTATTGCAACGGCCGATGCCCCGACCTCAATGCCGCAGGCCTGGCCAAGCTTCTTCATAGAGTCCACCGTAGAAACCGGAACATCTAATTCTTCCGCAAGTGTCAGCACTTTATTGGTTATCCGAAGATCGGCATCTTTAGCAATGACAACCTCTTTGACCCGGTTTTCCTTCATTGCCTTTAACGCCTGCTTCGTACCAATAATGATTCCGTTTTCTGCTTGTGCCACTTTATCATAAGACATCGCAGCATCCTCCCAAGCAACCAGTGTTCACGAACACTCAGCTATAATAGCACCAGGCGTTCACGATTGTCAACACTTTGTTTAGCCTTAACCTTCCTGATTGATCAGTTCTTCGTCCCGCGTGCCGCTTTCGGTATTTGATCCCTCTTTGTCCTCAGTCTCGACAACGATATTCCGGTACTTCGGCATTCCTGTCCCGGCAGGAATCAATTTGCCGATAATGACGTTCTCTTTCAGACCAACCAATTCGTCCACCTTGCCTTTGATCGCCGCATCGGTCAGCACACGCGTCGTTTCCTGGAACGAAGCTGCAGACAGGAACGAATCCGTTTCGAGTGCGGCTTTCGTAATGCCGAGCAGCACCGGATGGCCGGTGGCCGGAATCTTGCGGTGAAGCAGTACGTCACGATTGTCTTCTTTAAATCGATGGATGTCAACAAGTGCTCCCGGAAGAACCGAAGTATCTCCGCCCTCGACGACGCGAATTTTCCGCATCATCTGGCGCACCATCACTTCAACGTGCTTGTCGCCGATTTCCACGCCCTGCATCCGGTATACTTTCTGTACTTCACGCAGCAGATAGTTCTGCACGCCTTGCAATCCGACGACATGAAGCAGCTCTTTCGGATCGATCGAACCTTCTGTCAGCGGTTCTCCGGCTTTAATCTCAGAACCCTCCATTACTTTCATGCGCGCGCCCAGAGAAACCGTATAACGCCTTGTTTCAAGGTCGCCTTTAACGGTTACCTCCCGCTTATCCTTCAATTCACTGATCGCAGTCACGATGCCGTTGATTTCTGATATGACAGCCTGCCCTTTCGGATTCCGTGCTTCAAACAATTCCTGGATACGCGGGAGCCCTTGAGTGATGTCGTCGCCGGCCACGCCGCCTGTATGGAATGTACGCATCGTCAGCTGTGTGCCCGGTTCGCCGATGGACTGTGCGGCAATAATGCCGACGGCTTCGCCGACTTCCACTTCAGAACCGGTGGCCAGATTGCGGCCGTAGCACTTCTTGCAGACACCGTGCCTCGTCTCGCAGGTAAAGACGGTTCGGATTTCAACTTCCTCAATGCCGGCATCAACAATTCGCGTCGCTTTATCTTCGTTGATCAGCTCGTCCTTCTTAACAAGCAATTCGCCGGTTTCCGGATGGTAAACCGACTGATTGGCCGTACGGCCGACCAGGCGATCGTACAGACTCTCAATTTCTTCACTGCCCTCGCGGATAGCACGAACCGTCAGGCCGCGATCTGTCCCGCAATCCTCTTCTCTGACAATAACGTCCTGAGCAACATCGACCAGGCGACGGGTGAGATAACCTGAGTTCGCAGTTTTCAGAGCCGTGTCGGCCAATCCCTTCCGGGCGCCGTGTGTTGAGATAAAGTATTCCAGAACCGTCAGTCCTTCACGGAAACTCGAAATAATTGGCAGTTCAATAATTCGGCCGGACGGATCCGCCATCAGCCCGCGCATCCCCGCAAGCTGTGTAAAGTTCGACGCATTACCGCGGGCCCCGGAGTCGCTCATCATGAAAATCGGATTGGTTTTTGCAAGAGAATCCATCAGTTTGGACTGAATGGTATCCTTGGCATCGCTCCAGATGCCGACAACCCGTTCATAACGTTCGTCCTCCGTAATCAGGCCCCGGCGGAACTGCTTCGTCACCTTCTGAACGTCCTCTTCCGCCTTATCGAGGATTTCCTTTTTCTCAGGAAGCACGATTACGTCGGAAACGCCGACGGTAATGCCTGCCTTTGTCGAGTACTGGAAGCCCAGGGCCTTCAGCCGGTCGAGAAACTTGGAAGTCTCTGTGACTTTGTAGCGTTTAAAAACTTCGGCAATGATGTGTCCGAGATAGCCCTTCTTGAACGGAGAAATTTCTTCGCGTCCGGCAATCTCTTTCGCTATATCCGTACCCATCGGCACAAAATATTTATCCGGTGTGGCAACCTGAAGATTATGATCCGTCGGCTCGTTAATATACGGAAATGACGGAGGCAGGATGCGATTGAAAATCAGCTTGCCCACGGTCGTCAACAGATACTGTTTATTCTGCTCTTCGGTAAAGGTTTGATTATGAACGGACAAAGCCGGAATGGCAATCCGCGAATGCAAATGAACAAAACCGTTATGATAAGCCAGCATAACTTCGTTCGCATCTTTAAATACTTTCCCTTCGCCGACGGCGCCCTTTCTTTCGAGTGTCAGATAATAGTTGCCGAGCACCATATCCTGGGACGGCGTAACAATCGGTTTGCCGTCTTTCGGATTCAGGATGTTCTGGGCGCCCAGCATCAGCAGGCGCGCCTCAGCCTGAGCCTCAGTCGAAAGCGGAACGTGAACGGCCATCTGGTCGCCGTCGAAGTCGGCGTTGTACGCTGTACACACAAGCGGATGCAGCCGGATGGCGCGCCCTTCGACGATTTTCGGTTCAAAAGCCTGAATGCCCAGCCGGTGCAGCGTCGGCGCCCGGTTCAGAAGAACCGGATGCTCCTTGATCACATCTTCCAGAACACCCCAAACATCCGGATGAACTTTTTCAACTTTCCGTTTTGCACTTTTAATGTTGTTGGCAATCCCGCGGCCGACCAATTCTTTCATGACGAAAGGTTTGAACAGCTCAAGAGCCATTTCCTTCGGGAGCCCGCATTGATACATCTGCAGGCTCGGCCCTACGGCTATAACGGAACGGCCCGAATAATCCACGCGCTTGCCCAGCAGGTTCTGACGGAAACGGCCCTGTTTTCCCTTCAGCATATGGGAAAGAGACTTGAGCGGACGATTGCCGGGGCCCGTGACAGGGCGGCCGCGGCGGCCGTTATCGATCAGAGAATCGACCGCTTCCTGAAGCATGCGTTTTTCATTCTGGACAATAATGCTCGGCGCCCCGAGATCAAGCAGCCTTTTCAGACGGTTGTTCCGGTTGATGACGCGGCGGTAAAGATCGTTCAGGTCGGAAGTAGCAAAGCGGCCGCCGTCCAGCTGAACCATCGGACGCAGTTCGGGAGGGATGACCGGAAGAACGTCGAGCACCATCCAGGACGGCTCGTTCCCCGATTCGCGGAATGCCTCAATGACTTCGAGACGTTTCACGGCCCTTGTCCTGCGCTGCCCCTGAACGTTTTTCAGTTCTTCCTGCAGCGAATTCGATTCTTTGTCCAAATCGACGTCCTGCAGCAGTTTTTTGATGGATTCGGCACCCATTCCCGCCTTAAAAGCATTGCCGTATTTTTCTCTGTAGCTGCGGTATTCTTTTTCGGAAAGAAGCTGCTTCTTCTCCAGCGGCGTATCGCCCGGTTCGGTCACAACATAAGATGCAAAGTAAATCACTTCTTCCAAAGCTCTCGGAGACATGTCGAGCAAAAGTCCCATCCGGCTCGGAATTCCTTTAAAATACCAAATATGAGACACCGGGGCCGCCAGCTCGATATGGCCCATTCTTTCCCGGCGGACTTTTGCCCTTGTTACTTCGACGCCGCAGCGGTCGCAAACAACGCCTTTGTATCTGACTCGTTTATATTTTCCGCAGTGGCATTCCCAATCTTTGGTCGGTCCGAAAATACGTTCACAGAACAGCCCGTCTTTTTCCGGTTTAAGAGTCCTGTAGTTTATCGTTTCCGGTTTTTTGACTTCGCCGTGTGACCATGACCGGATTTTGTCCGGCGATGCTAAACCAATTTTCATGAATTCAAATTTATTAACATCCAGCAAAGGGGCAACCTCCCTTTATTTTCAGTGTTTTGGCAATCCTGCCACCGAGTTGTTTGACCAAGCTGTTGTTTTGCCGGAAGAGGCTGATTCCGAATTTCAGACCTGCACGTTCAGGTTGTCATCCAGTGTTTCTTCCTCGTCTTCAAGTTCCTTGATGACAATTTCCGAATGGTCGGCCGCCAGAACTTTGACGTCCATGCCGAGACTTTGCAGTTCTTTAATCAAAACTTTAAACGATTCCGGTACACCCGGTTCCGGAACATTTTCACCCTTGACAATGGATTCATAGGTTTTCACACGTCCGACGACATCGTCAGACTTGACCGTCAGAATTTCCTGCAGTGTGTGCGCGGCACCATAGGCTTCAAGGGCCCACACTTCCATTTCGCCAAATCGCTGGCCGCCGAATTGCGCCTTGCCTCCCAGCGGCTGCTGGGTGACGAGCGAGTACGGTCCGGTGGAACGGGCATGCAGTTTGTCATCCACCATGTGAGCCAGCTTGATCATGTACATCACACCCACAGATACACGATTGTCAAAGGGTTCACCCGTCCGGCCGTCGTAAAGGACGGTTTTTCCGTCTTTTGAAAGACCGGCTTCTTCCAATGTATCCCAGACATCTTCTTCTCTGGCTCCGTCAAAGACCGGCGTCGCCACATGAATGCCCAGTTCGCGTGCGGCCATGCCGAGATGAAGTTCAAGCACCTGGCCGATATTCATTCGGGAAGGCACGCCGAGCGGATTCAGCATGATATCAAGCGGTCGGCCGTTCGGCAGAAACGGCATATCCTCTTCAGGCAGAATTTTGGAAATGACACCTTTATTGCCATGGCGTCCGGCCATTTTGTCGCCTTCATGGATTTTCCTTTTTTGAACAATATAGACACGCACGAGTTCATTGACGCCCGGCGGAAGCTCGTCGCCCGCTTCGCGGGTGAATATTTTAACGTCGTGAACAATTCCGCCGCCTCCGTGCGGCACTTTCAGCGAAGTATCACGCACTTCGCGCGCCTTTTCGCCGAAAATTGCGTGAAGAAGGCGTTCCTCTGCCGTCAGCTCCGTGACGCCTTTCGGTGTAACCTTGCCGACAAGAATATCACCGTCGCGGACTTCGGCACCGATACGGATAATGCCCCGATCGTCAAGATTTTTCAAAGCGTCTTCGCCGACATTCGGAATATCGCGGGTGATATCTTCCGGACCGAGCTTCGTATCGCGTGCGTCCGATTCGTATTCCTCGATATGGATCGACGTATAAACGTCGTCTTTGACAAGTTTTTCACTCATGATCACGGCATCTTCATAGTTATAGCCGTTCCACGTCATGAAGCCGACCAGTACATTGCGTCCGAGTGCGAGTTCGCCGTGGTCCATCGAAGGGCCGTCGGCGATAATTTCTCCCTTCTCGACAATCATTCCCCTTTTGACAATCGGTTTCTGATTGTAGCACATGCCCTGATTGGAACGCTCGAATTTCGACAGTTTATAAGCGACCACATCGCCTTCCGTCTCCCGGCCGTCGACTGTCTCAAGCGTACGGACCTTAATCTGATGTGCAGAAACATACTCAACGCGGCCGTGATACTTTGAACGGATCGCAGCACCCGAATCGCGGGCCGACACATACTCCATACCCGTTCCGACGATCGGCGCCTCAGGCTGCAGAAGCGGAACTGCCTGACGCTGCATGTTCGCACCCATCAGCGCACGGTTGGAGTCGTCATTGGCAAGGAACGGGATACATGCGGAGGCCACCGAAACGACCTGCTTCGGAGAAACATCCATATAATCGACACGGTCCCTGTGGACGACGAGATTTTCACTGCGGAAACGCGCCAGTATATGATCATTTTTAAATGAACCGTCATCATTCAGTTCGGCGTTCGCCTGAGCAACGACGTAATTATCCTCTTCGTCCGCCGTCAGATAATCAATGTGCTCCGTTACTTTGCCCGTTTCGGGATCAACCCGGCGATAAGGGGTTTCAATGAAGCCGTATTTATTAACACGCGCATAGCTGGACAGCGAGTTGATCAGGCCGATGTTCGGGCCTTCAGGGGTCTCAATCGGGCACATACGGCCGTAATGCGAGTAGTGCACGTCACGCACTTCCATGCCGGCGCGTTCTCTCGTCAAGCCGCCGGGTCCAAGTGCGGAAAGGCGCCGCTTGTGTGTCAGCTCCGCCAGGGGATTGGTCTGATCCATAAATTGTGAAAGCTGCGAGCTTCCGAAAAATTCCTTGATTGAAGCAATAACAGGCCGGATATTGATCAAAGCCTGAGGTGTGATGCTGTTGGTGTCCTGAATCGACATCCGTTCACGGATCACGCGTTCCATCCGCGACAGGCCGATACGGAACTGATTCTGCAGCAGCTCGCCTACCGATCTGAGCCGGCGATTTCCGAGATGATCAATATCATCCGTATCGCCGATGCCGTGAAGCAGATTAAAGAAATAGTTGATCGACGACAGAATATCCGCAGGAGTGATATGTTTGATAGACTTGTCGATACCGCAGTTGCCCATCACCTTAACCACTTTGCCTCTGTCTTCATCAAGCGGCGAATAGACGCTGATTGTCTGTACCCTGACTGTCTGGCCGGCAATGACGCCTTCGTGAGGCGTATATTCCACAAAGCCCAGCTTTTTTTCAATGGTCGGCAGAAGCCGGTCAAGAGTCCGCCGGTCGAGCAGTGTCCCCTCATTGGCGACAATCTCTCCCGTTTCCGGATCCACCAGTTTTTCAGCCAGCCGCTGGTTAAAGATTCTATTCTTGATGTTCAGCTTTTTGTTCATTTTATAACGGCCGACGTTGGCCAGATCATAACGTTTCGGGTCGAAAAAGCGGGCCTCAAGCAGACTTTTCGCATTTTCCACGGTCGGCGGCTCGCCGGGACGAAGCCGTTCGTAAATCTCGACAAGCGCCTTATCCGTGCTGTCCGTGTTATCTTTTTCCAGAGTGTTTCTGAGGTATTCATCATCGCCCAGCAGATCAATAATCTCCTGATCCGTGCCGAACCCCAGGGAACGCAAAAGGACCGTCACAGGTACTTTTCTCGTGCGGTCTATTCTTACATAGGCCACGTCTTTCGCGTCGGTCTCATATTCAAGCCAGGCACCTCGGTTTGGAATAACAGTCGCTCCAAAACCTTTTTTGCCGTTTTTATCAAATTTTTCATTGAAGTAAACGCTTGGGGAACGCACCAGTTGTGAAACGATGACCCGTTCCGCACCATTGATAATAAACGTTCCTGCCTCTGTCATCAGAGGAAAATCCCCCATGAATACTTCCTGTTCCTTAACTTCACCCGTCTCTTTATTAATCAGCCGAACTTTGACGCGCAGCGGTGCAGCATAAGTCACATCGCGGGATTTTGCTTCATCGACCGAATATTTGGGCTCTCCCAAACTGTAGTCGACAAATTCCAGAATAAGATTTCCGGTGAAATCTTCCACCGGGGAAATATCCTGAAACATTTCCCGAATGCCTTCATCAAGGAACCATTGATAGGAGGCGGTTTGAATCTCAATGAGATTAGGGAGTTCCAGTACTTCTTTAATCCGAGCGTAGCTCCTGCGTTGGCGGTGGCGTCCGTATTGTACGAGTTGACCTGTCAACTATTTCACCCCTCAAATCAAGCATATTGAAAAAATCGGCAAACCAAACATCTGAGCTAGCTTACCGCAGTTCAAAAATTATTTGATTAGTTTTCCCCCAGTGAGGGAATTTTATACCTAGAACTACACCGATGTTAGCATTAAATCATAATATCATAGTCACATTTCAAAGTCAATCTTTTTTTGCGCAAAAAACAAAATAACCCTTCTTTTTCACGACCACATCAACTGTCCCGAAGATCGACTGAAGTGCCTTAAGTGCCGAAGGAGCCCCCTGCTTCTTTTGAATGACCGTCCATAATTCTCCTTTGCTCTCCAGGAAATCATAACCTTCGGAAAAAATCCGATAAACTATTTTTTTCCCGGCGCGAATCGGCGGATTCGTGACAATCGCAGCAAATCGTCCGTCGATCTGCTCAAATAAATGACTCCGGCACACCTTTGCCCGCACCCGGTTGACCCGGACATTTTCTTCGGCAAGCTCGGCCGCCCGCTCATTTATATCGGCCATCATTACCGGGCGTTCCGGAAATGATTTTGAAAGCGCAATCCCGATCGGCCCGTAGCCGCAGCCCATATCCAGAATTTTTCCGGGTATGACGGGCTCCCTGAAGGCTTCGATTAATAGTTCGGAACCGAAATCGACGCCTTTTTTTGAAAACACCCCGGCATCTGTAACAAAAGTAAACGCCTGACTTCTCAATTGTACCGTCACGGTCCGGCGATGGCTCGCCGCCTGGGGGTGCTGTGAATAGTAGTGTTCGCCCATAGATAACTCACCTTAAAAAGAATAGTAAAAGATACCCGAACGAAGCGGCATGTTCTCTCCGTACAAACGGCTATCTTTTTTAATCATTCACATATTTAAAGTAAAATAAAAAGCCCGCGCAAGCGCGGGCCTGATTTCGAACTTATTTCAGTTCTACCTTTGCGCCAACTTCTTCAAGTTTGCCTTTGATTTCTTCGGCTTCTTCTTTAGCAGCGCCTTCTTTGACAGCCTTAGGTGCACCGTCAACCAGTGCTTTTGCATCTTTCAGGCCGAGGCCCGTGATTTCACGGACAACTTTGATAACTTTGATTTTCTGTTGACCGACTTCGGCCAGAACAACGTCGAATTCCGTTTTTTCTTCTTCTGCCGCAGCACCTGCACCGCCGGCCGGCGCAGCAACCTGGGCGGCAGCAGTCACACCAAATTCGTCTTCAATTGCTTTTACAAGGTCGTTCAGTTCAAGAACGGACATTTCTTTAATCGCGCCGATGATATCTTCTTTAGTCATTGAAAATAATCCTCCTCAAAATTTTGTTATTATCTACGTAAACCCTTATTTTCCGGAACCGGTCAGACCGACGGTTCAAGCTTCCTTCTGTTCGGCAACTGCCTTGACCCCGATCGCCAATTTGCGGATCGGCGCCTGAAGGACATTGGCCAGCATCGACAGAAGGCCTTCCCTTGAAGGAAGCTCCGCAAGTGCTTTGATCTCATCAAGCGACGTCGCTTTGCCTTCAATTACGCCCGCTTTGATTTCCAGTGCTTCGTGATCTTTCGAAAAATTGTAAAGCACCTTTGCCGGAGCAATGACGTCATCTTTGCTGAACGAGATCGCCGTCGGCCCCTTAAGCGCGCTGTCGAGAGAGCTCAGATCTGCCTGCGCGGCCGCCCTGCGTGCGAAGGTATTCTTGTATACCTTGTAATCCACGTTTGCTTCGCGAAGCTGTTTCCGAAGTTCCGTGACTTCTGCGACGGAAAGTCCGCGATAATTCACAACAATCGTCGCAACACTTTCTTTTAATTTCCCGGCGATTTCATCAACAATCTGTTTCTTCGCCTCAAGTATTTTTTCATTGCTCATTATTCCCGTTGCACCTCCCTGTTGCTTTTTTTCCGCATTCAGAAGTTTTGTTTCTCCGCTAAAGAAAGGCCTATCAAAAAACCCTCAAGCCGGGTGACAAGAGGGTACGCATCTATCCAACACAAAATTGTTATCAAGAATTTGCAAACCTCGGCCGGGAAAAATTAAGCATTGAAAATGCCCCTGCTGTCTACGGTAATTAATATTTGATTTAATTTTAACAAACAGTAGTCATTATATTGAGTTTCAGTCCTGCTGTCAAGCTTGTCAAGAACGTCTCACACGCTTATCTGGCAAAAGCAGTCGAAACCTCGACACCGGGTCCCATCGTTGACGAGATCGCAATGTGCTTCAGGTAGGTTCCCTTGGCGGCAGCCGGTTTCGCCTTAATCAGCGTTTCAATCAGGACATTGAAATTTTCAACCAGCCTGCCGGCCTCAAAAGAAACCTTGCCGATCGGAACATGAACGTTCCCGTCTTTTTGGGCACGGTACTCTACTTTACCGGCTTTGATTTCCTTGACCGCCTTTTCAACATCAAAAGTGACTGTACCGGTTTTCGGGTTTGGCATCAAGCCCTTCGGACCGAGCACCCGGCCGAGACGGCCGACCTGAGCCATCATATCGGGAGTCGCAACAACGACATCGAAATCAAACCAGCCGCCGTTGATTTTTTCAACGTATTCCTGTTCGCCGACATAATCCGCTCCTGCCGCTTCCGCTTCTTTGGCTTTTTCGCCCTTGGCAAAGACGAGCACGCGCTGCGTCTTCCCTGTACCGTTCGGCAGCACAACCGCGCCGCGGACCTGCTGATCATTCTTTCTTGTGTCCACGCCGAGCCGGACAGCTACGTCCACCGATTCATCAAAGCCGGCCGAAGCGATTTTTTTCACCAGACCGACGGCTTCTTCAATATCGTAAGCTTTGGAACGATCAACTGCTTTTGCGGCTTCAAGATATTTCTTTCCTTTTTTGGCCATTGAAATTCCTCCTTTGTGGTCATAACGGTTTGTATTGGACCTCCCACCGATCTAAAAAACACTTCAGCGGCCTTTATGCCTCTTTGTGCGCGGACAATCAGTCTTCTACGACAATGCCCATGCTGCGCGCCGTTCCTTCAACCATCCGCATCGCCGCTTCAACGTCGGCCGCATTCAGATCAGGCATTTTCAGTTCGGCGATTGCACGGACTTTGTCGCGCTTGATGGTCGCGACCTTTTTCGTATTCGGCGTACCCGAGCCGGACTCAATGCCCGTTTCTTTTTTCAGAAGAACGGCCGCAGGCGGCGTCTTCGTAATAAATGTAAACGAGCGGTCCTCGAATACGGTAATTTCAACCGGAATGATCAGACCCGCCTGGTCGGATGTACGTGCATTGAACTCCTTGCAAAAGCCCATAATGTTAACGCCCGCCTGGCCCAGTGCCGGACCCACCGGCGGAGCCGGATTTGCTTTGCCTGCCGGAATCTGCAGTTTTACTAATTTAACTACTTTTTTTGCCATGAGAGCACCTCCCTGCAACAATTTGTGGTACGGGACATTCCCTCCCACACTTTCTCATAAGCCTCTATGACACTTTTCAATCTTTCTATCCTGCGATGGTGAGATCGTTTTAAATCATACAAACATCAAGATTATACATTTGTCGGCGCTAAAATGCAAGATCGGAGAAAATATCCAGTCTCCCGGCAGTCGTCAGTCGATTTTTTTCACTTGATCGAAGTCCAGTTCAACCGGCGTTTCCCGTCCGAACATATTGACATGGACCTTCAGCTTGCTTTTTTCGCGGTCAATGCTTTCGACACTGCCGATAAAATCTGCAAATGGTCCTTCCTTAACCTTCACTTGTTCCTTAAGTTCGAAGCTTACATCTGCGACATGTTCTTTAAGACCCATCTGCTTCAGAATCGCATCTACTTCTTCCGGGAGGAGAGGGATCGGCTTAGAGCCCGCACCCGTTGAACCGACAAAGCCCGTTACACCCGGAGTATTGCGGACCACATACCACGAATCATCCGTCATGATCATCTCCGTCAGCACATAACCGGGGAAGACCTTTCTCATGGCCGTTTTTTTCTGCCCGTTTTTTATTTCCGTTTCTTCTTCCACAGGGACAAGAATCCGGAATATTTTATCGGCCATGCCCATCGATTCAACTCTTTTTTCCAGGTTTGTCTTGACTTTGTTTTCGTAGCCCGAGTATGTGTGAATGACATACCAGTTCTTTTCCATAACTTTCTTCCTCCAAATTATTGGTCCGTCAAACAACGATACGGCGAACAGTCATCGATTTGTGATCAGGTGCATCAATTGCGAAATGCCTAAATCTACAAGAACGAAGAAAATAGCTAAAAAAACGACGGTAATAACAACAGTGACTGTATATTTCAAAAGTTCATTGCGTGTCGGCCAGCTTATTTTCCTCGTTTCGGTGATGATGCTGCGAAAAAATTTCCCGATCCCTTTGTTGATGCCTGACATCCTCTGCAATACCTCCGTCTAAAAGTCTACTTCGTTTCCCGGTGCAATGTGTACGCTTTGCAGGTCTTGCAATACTTATTCAGTTCAGCCCGATCCCTGTCATTGTCCGCTTTTTTCGTCATTGTATAGTTTCTTGAATTGCAGACCGAGCAGGCAAGAACGATCTTTTTTCTCAAGACACACACCTGATTCCGCTGCTAAATAAGGCCGGGCAGGTTTCCCGCCCTTTTCGATTATTCTCTCTCTCTATTTATTTACGCATTTGCTTTACATTAAAAAGAAAGGCATCTAACAGCCTTTCTGATCAACGAATCTATACCGTCTCGAGTATAGCGTATAGCCTGGCCTCTGTCAACGAAACATACAAAGCCGCATACTCTGACGCCGGGGATATTATAAGCTCAGCCCCCTTATTTGCATGCAGTGCTCCAGTTTTCTCTTCACCCGTTGAAGCGCATTATCAATCGATTTCACATGGCGTTTCAAATCGGCGGATATTTCCTGATAGGAACGCCCGTCAAGATACTGGCTCAATACTTTGCGTTCCAGATCGCTTAAGATCCGTGAGAGTTTTTCCTCTATATTGTCGTACTCCTCCCGGCTGATCAGCAATTCTTCCGGGTCGCTTGACTGAGTTTCACAGACGACATCGAGCAGCGTACGATCCGATTCCTCATCGTAGATCGGTTTATCAAGCGAAACATAAGAATTCAAGGGGATGTGTTTCTGCCGCGTCGCTGTCTTGACCGCCGTAATCATCTGCCGGGTGATGCAAAGCTCCGCAAACGCTTTAAATGAAGCCGGCTTGTCCCCTCTGTAATCACGGATCGCCTTAAAAAGACCGATCATTCCTTCCTGAATAATATCCTCACGTTCGGCACCCACAAGGAAATAGGCCTTCGCCTTTGCACGCACAAAATTTTTATATTTAAAAATGAGATACTCCAAGGCTTCTCCGCTGCCATCATGAACTACTTTCAGTACTTTTTCATCATCAAGTGAACGAAACACTGCCATATCAGCCCTAACCGGATCGTAACTCATTTTTATCCCTCCGAGCTCATGATGCCTTTAGTAAAAACATTATACAGTAATAAAATTCCAATCGTCAAGAAAATTCAAAAACCTCTTCTCATCTTTTCCAGCTTCGCCCGTGTCTCTTCATCAATTTGGATGACCGATCGCTTGCCCGGCAGCCGTTCATTATTCATCGTCGCCTTTCCGATCTGACGGTCAATTTTTCGGATGTCTTCAATCAGTTCCCTGGACGGTTTTCGGAGAGCGCCCTGGGAAAACACCGCCCATTGTTCCGCCATATCCGAGGTCGCGACATGTATACGCGTCTTTACGTTCTGCAGCTTTTTGATCAGACCTTCTATTTTCTGATCCGCCTTTTCGCTTTTTTTGGTATAGATCACTTCGACCGTCGACTTCTTCGTTTTCGTCTCCTGGCCGGGGATCAGATAGGCATCAAAGATAATGATCACGCGACAGCCTGTAACTGCCTGATATTCTGCCATTTTATTGATCAGCAGATCCCTCGCGCTTTCGAAATCCCTCTCCCGCAATTCCTTCAGTTCGTTCCATGCACCGATCACATTATAGCCGTCGACAATCAGAATCTCGTTCATTGTGCTCACCGTTGCCGGTCGCGCTGTCTGAACACCTCATACATGAGCAGGCCGGCCGCGACCGAAGCATTCAGAGACGTGACTTTTCCTTTCATCGGTATACGGATCAGAAAATCGCACTTTTTTCGTACCAGCTGTGATAGGCCGCTGCCCTCATTACCGATCACCAGGCAAAGCGGCAGAGCATAATCTGCCCTGCGGTAATCCTCGCTGCCGTCCGCGGCCGTTCCGGCAAACCAGACCCCCTGTTTTTTCATGGCGTCCATTGTATTGGCCAGGTTGGACACGCGTACCACCGGAACATACTCAATCGCACCCGTCGAGGCCTTGGCCACGACCGAAGTCAACCCGACCGAGCGGCGCTTCGGAATGATGACGCCGTGACAGCCGGAAGCATCTGCCGTCCTCAATATCGAACCGAGGTTGTGCGGATCCTCAATATTATCCAGCATCAGAAAAAAGGGAGGTTCCCCGCGCTTTTTCGCAAGGTTAAACAAATCCGACAACCCTGAATAGCGATAAGCGGCGACCGAAGCCACGACACCCTGATGCTGGGCGGACGGGGACAGCTGATCAAGCTTTTGCTTTGGAACAAACTGCACGGCGATTCCGTTTTCCTTGATCAGTTCAAGCAGGCCGGAAAATCCCCGTCCCTCTTTATTCAGCCACACTTTATTGATTTCTCTTCCGGATCTGATGGCCTCCGACACGGGATGGCGTCCGACAATCCATTCATCGTTCACGAATCCTTTCCCCTTCCGACCGGATGATTGGCAAACATCTTTTTCATGATTTCTTCAATCCTGTCTTTGCCGCCGGTCAAATAAAGATAACCGATAAGCGCCTCAAATCCCGTACTGAAGTTATATGTCTGTACATCCGTATTTCTTGGAACGGAATGCGATTTGGCGTTCCGGCCGTGCCTGACAATATTCAGCTCATCTTCGGTCAGAAAGCCTTCTTCGGCAAGTTCATGGAGGAACCGCGACTGCGCCTTTGCCGATACATAATCCACCGCAAGAGTATGCAGCAGATGCGGCTTGGCTGCACCGCTGCTAATTACGGCTCTGCGCACATAGACTTCGATGATCGCATCGCCCATATAGGCCAGTGCCAGACTGCTCATCTGATCCGGAGCCTGTTTTTCGGCCATGTTCATTCCTGCCCTCTTTTCCAGCGCACGCCCTGCGGTGTGTCCTCCAGGACGACACCGGCGTTTTTCAGCTGATTTCTTATGTCATCGGCTAAGGCAAATTGTCTCTGCTGCCGCGCCGTCTCCCGTCTTTCAATCATTGCTTCCACGTCGCTGTCCAGCATGCTTTCGGTCTCACCTTCAAGCTTCAGGCCGAGTACGTTCGAAAGTTCAAAGAGCACGCGCCGGTATGAAAACAGCAGCCCCATGTCTGTATCCGTACGCTGCAGAGCAATATTGGCATCCTTGGCAAGATCGAACAGGACGGAAATGGCATTGGCCGTGTTAAAGTCGTCGTCCATCGCTTCGATGAATCGGTCCCGATAATGCTCCATTCTCTCATCCGCGTCCGCCTTCCCGCTAAAATCCTTCAAACGATGATCGAGATTATAATACACGGTCTGCAACCGTCCGAATGCCTGCACCGCGTCATTCAGCAATTCGTCGCTGAAGTTAATCGGGTGGCGGTACTGAACGGTCAAAATAAAGAATCGTACGACAAGCGGATCGTACTTTTTGATCAGATCGTGAACCAGAATCACATTGCCGATCGATTTCGACATTTTTTCGTTATTAATCTGGATATGACCGTTATGCAGCCAGTAATGGGCCATTGCGCAGTGATGCAGCGCTTCCGATTGAGCGATTTCGTTTTCATGATGCGGGAAAATAAGGTCGGTTCCGCCCGCATGAATATCAATCGTTTCCCCCAGATATTTATCAACCATTGCCGAGCATTCAATGTGCCAGCCCGGGCGGCCGTCCCCCCACGGACTCGACCATTTAATTTCACCCGGCTTGGCCGCCTTCCACAGGGCAAAGTCAAGCGGGTCCTCTTTATTTTCGCCGATTTCAATCCTGGCGCCCGATTTCAAATCGTCGACGGACTGATGCGAGAGTTTGCCGTAATCTTTAAATTTTCTTGTTCTGTAATAAACATCCCCATTAACGGGATAGGCAAAACCCATATCGACCAGCCGGCCGATAAACGCAATGATTTCGGGCATGGTTTCCGTCGCCCGCGGATTGATTGTCGCTTTCTTTACATTCAGGGCGCCCACATCGGCGAGAAAAGCCTTAATAAACCGATCGGCAATTTCCGGTACCGGCTGATGCCGTTCCTTAGACGCATGAATCAGCCGGTCATCGACATCTGTAAAGTTGGATACATAGTTTACATCATAGCCGCGATATTCAAAATAACGGCGAACCGTATCGAAAACGATGGCCGGACGCGCGTTGCCGATATGAATATAATTGTAAACGGTAGGTCCGCAGACGTACATCTTGACCTTACCTTCTTCTATGGGAACAAATGCCTCTTTTTTTCTCGTCAACGTGTTATAGACCATGAGCGTCATTCTACCTCAGTCTCCCTCTTATCAAGTTCTTTTAATTCCTCAATTTCCCGGTGCAGCAGCCTTACTTCCCTTTCCAGCTGATTGATTTTGTCGGCAACAGGATCGGGCAGATCCGCATGATCGAGATCATGATGGTGTACTTTTCTGCCGTTCTGCCTGACGACGCGGCCGGGGATGCCTACTACTGTCGAACCCGCCGGGACATTGTGCAGCACGACCGAACCCGCACCAATTTTGGAATGGTCGCCGATCGTGATCGATCCGAGCACCCTGGCTCCCGCAGAGATCAGCACGTCATTGCCGACCGTCGGATGCCTTTTCCCCTTTTCTTTGCCTGTTCCGCCGAGGGTCACCCCCTGAAAAAGGGTCACATCGTCGCCGATCTCGCAGGTCTCGCCGATCACAATCCCCATACCATGGTCCATGAAAAAGCGCCGGCCGATCCTGGCTCCCGGATGAATCTCTATGCCTGTCAGAAAACGGGTTAATTGCGAAAGCGCGCGGGCAAAAAAGAAAAGTTTTTTCTTCCACAGCCAGTGCGCAACCCGATGCGCCCATATGGCATGCAACCCGGAATAGGTCCAGATCACTTCCCATTTGTTTCTCGCCGCAGGATCCTGATCGAACACGTTATTCAAATCTTCTGCAATGATATTCCACACCACGGATTCACCTCCGATTCATGATTATTTCCTTCAAAAAATAAGGCGTCTTTGTATCATCCGACACAAAGACGCCTTCATAGCGCGGTTCCACTTTGTTTGAGAGCTGTACTCTCCACTTAAACCGATAACGGCGGCCGCCGTTTCCGCCTACTCATCCGTTCAGCGGAAAACTCAGAGAGGCAATTCAGTGATTTTCCTGTCTGAACGGTTTTCAGCCGGAGACCGTTCTCTCTGTCCAAGAAGGAAAATCCTTACTTTAATCTCTTCAACGCGTTTTCTATTTTCATTTCCACATTATGCGGAACGGCAAATTCTTGCCATTCCCTGCAGACTGCGCGGAAAACTTTCAGACTTTTTCCTGCATGCTCAAGTAGCTTTCCATTCGTTCAATGACGATGTCCCTGCCGAGCAGTTCCAGCGCCTCCGGCAATTCCGGACCGTGAGCCGAGCCGGTCGCAATTACGCGTATCGGCATGTACAACTTCCAGCCGCGCTGCTTGGTCTCTTTCTGTGTAACCTTGACCTTCAGGGCAATCTCTTCCGCCTTCCATTCCGTCAGGCTTTTCAGTTCCCTGTTGAACACCGTAATCACTTCATTAACCTGCTCGCCTGCAAGAATTTTTTTCTCATCCTTGCTCAGATTGTTCAGCCCTACTTCTTTATTAAAGAACATTCCGGTCAGTTTGACAATCTCCGCACCGTAATGAAGCTGTTCCTGATAAAGGAGGACCACACGTTTTGCCCATTCCTTCTGTTCAGGAGTCATCTGCTGCGGAAGAAGCCCGGCTTCAATCAGATACGGAACCGTGAACTTCACATAATCTTCTGCCGAAATTTTATTAATATACTGTCCGTTCATCCATTCGAGCTTAGACTTGTCAAACATTGCGGGAGACTTGCTCAGCCGGTCGGCATCGAACAGCTTGATAAATTCTTCCCGTGAAAAGATCTCTTCTTCGCCCTTCGGCGACCAGCCCAGCAGCGTGATAAAATTAAACAGCGCTTCAGGCAGAAAGCCCATGTTTTTATACTGTTCAATGAACTGAACGATGCTGTTGTCCCGTTTGCTTAACTTTTTATGATGTTCATTGACAATCAACGTCATATGTCCGTATACGGGCGCCTCCCAGCCGAATGACTGAAAAAGCATGATCTGCTTCGGTGTGTTGGAGATGTGTTCTTCCCCGCGAAGGACATGAGTCATTTTCATTAAATGGTCGTCGATGACAACGGCAAAATTGTAAGTCGGCACACCGTTTTGTTTAACAATGACAAAGTCGCTGACATCGTTCGTGCTGAATGATACATGTCCCTTTACAATATCGTCGAAATCAATTTTCTGATCGGCCGGCACCCGAAAACGGATGGTCGGTTTTCTGCCTTCCGCTTCAAGCTGCGCTCTCTGCTCCTCCGTCAGATGACGGCACTTTCCCGAATACCCCGGTGTCTGGCCGTGGGCCATCTGCGATTCACGTTCAGCCTTAAGCTCCTCTGCCGTACAGTAGCATTTATAGGCCAAGCCTTTATCCAGCAGTTCCTGCCAGTACTTTTTATAAATATCCAGCCGTTCCATCTGCCGATAAGGGCCGTATTCACCGCCCACATCAACACTTTCATCCCATTCAAGCCCCAGCCACTTCAGATATTTCAGCTGGCTTTCTTCCCCGCCCTCGACGTTTCGTTTCTGGTCGGTATCCTCGATACGAATGATAAACTTGCCACCCGCATGGCGGGCAAACAGATAGTTAAAAATCGCGGTACGCGCATTGCCGATATGCAGGAATCCGGTCGGACTCGGTGCATAGCGTACCCTCACTTCATTGGCCACTGCTTTCACCACTTTCCGTTATTCTTTTTTATTCTAACACGGATCATGCCTGCCGGCTCAATTTCGTTCAATTTTTTCCAGGAGACAGACGGCTTCGGCAGCAATGCCTTCCCCTCGTCCGGTAAAACCCATTTTTTCGGTCGTCGTCGCCTTAATATTGACCCGATCCCGATCTGTGTGCAAAACGCCGGCAATCGTCCGGCGCATCTCCTGAATATATGGAGCAAATTTAGGCTTTTGCGCAATCACGACACTGTCAATATTTCCGACATCGTACCCTTTATTTCGGACAACGGACATCACTTCCGCCAAAAGTACTTTTGAATCGGCGTTTTTGTAGGCCTCATCCGTATCGGGAAAGTGCCCGCCGATGTCCCCCTCACAGACGGCCCCGAGCAGCGCGTCGCTGATCGCATGAAGCAGAACGTCTGCATCGGAGTGCCCGGCGAGTCCCAACCCGTAGGGAATGACAACGCCGCCCACAATCAGTTTTCTATTCTCCGCAAATCGGTGGACATCAAACCCGTGGCCTATTCGCATCTGCTTTCTCCTCTTCCTGAACGAACTTTTCCGCAATGATCATGTCTTCCGGCGTCGTCAGCTTGATGTTGCGATAACTGCCTTCAACCACTTCCACCGCCCGGCCGAGCTGTTCAACAAGCGAAGCGTCGTCCGTTGCCCTGAAATGCTTCACCCTGCCGGCACGATGCGCCTGCATAATGACGGACATGCGAAAAGCCTGCGGGGTCTGCGCCGCCCACAAGCTCTCGCGTTCCAATGTTTGACTTACTTTGTGATAGGCCACCTGTTTGATCGTGTCTTTTACCCGGACGGCCAGAAGTGCCGCGCCGCAGCGGTCTGCCGCTTCGGCGACCCTCACAATCTGATTTCTCGTAACAAACGGACGGGCGCCGTCATGAATCATCACGATCTGATCCTGATAGTCTCCCAGTCTAATCAGTCCGTTATAAACACTTTCCTGACGTTCTCTTCCGCCTGCCGTCATTTCGGTCACTTTGCTGATGCGATATTTGCGGATCAATTCATCAAAAGTTTTTCTCTCGGATTCTCTGATGACAAGAACAATCCCCGCACAGTCGGGATCCTTCTCAAACACGCGGAGTGTATATATAATGACGGGGATTCCGCGCAAAGTAAGCAGGACCTTATTCATCTCCGCTCCCATACGCGTGCCCTGCCCTGCCGCAACGATCACCACTCGATAATTCATCTGCTAAGCCCCCGGATACAGCCGCCCTGCTTTCGCTTTATGCAAAATCAAAGCGCCTTTTCAAGCAATTTGGGTTTGGCAAAAATCATTCTCCCTGCCGATGTCTGCAGCACACTGGTTATGATCACTTCAATGGTTTTGCCAATATACCTATGTCCTTCTTCTACCACAATCATTGTACCGTCGTCAAGATACCCGACACCCTGATTCTGCTCTTTCCCGTCTTTAATAACCTGTACACGGAGTTCTTCCCCGGGGAGAACAACCGGCTTGACCGCGTTGGCCAGGTCGTTGATGTTCAGCACGTGAACCCCTTGAAACTCGCAGACTTTATTTAAATTAAAATCGTTGGTCACGACCACGCCGCTTACCTCTTTGGCAAGCCGGACAAGTTTGCTGTCCACTTCCGTGATGTCGTCATAGTCGCCCTCATAAAGATCAACGTCAATCAAATGGTCTTTTTGAATTTTATTGAGAATATCCAGTCCCCGCCGGCCGCGATTCCGTTTCAGGACGTCCGAAGAGTCCGCTATATGCTGCAGCTCCTCGAGTACAAAATGCGGAATAACCATCGTTCCTTCCAAAAATCCTGTCTGGCAAATATCCGCAATTCTTCCGTCGATGATCACGCTCGTATCAAAAATTTTGTAAGGACTGATTCCGTTCAGCTTTTGCAATTCCGGGCGGGCATCTTTCTTTCGTTCCTTCGATCGGTTCGGCAAATGAAAAAGGTTCAGCAGCTCATCACGCTTCTTAAAGCCGACCTGGAAAAAGAAATAACCTAAGAAAACATACACAAAGATCGGAAGCACCGTGCTGATTCCCGGAATGTTCAGGCTCTCCAGGGGAAACTGTATCAGGAAAGCAATCACAAGGCCGAAGACAAGACCGATCGTACCGAACACAACATCGATCGCCGGTACCTTTATTATTCTGTCCTCGAAAGTTTTTATCAAATCTGTCAATGAGTCCACAAACCAAAAAGTTAATAAAGCTAAAATCACAGCACCGATGACCATCCCCGTAAACGGGGAAGCAATCCAATCCGGGATCCCGCTTCCGAAATTCAACAGAAGAATCACTTTTGGTATATAGACAAAACCTAATGTACCGCCCAATAGAATAAAAAATAGCTGAATCATTCGTTTCAACATATCCAATCACCTCCTCTAAGCAGTATAGACAAAATGACAAAATCAAAACTTGCTTCTGTCATTATGTTCGTTTGAAACATGATCATTTCAAAATTCATCGTTTTCCCGAGAACTTATCCGCCGTATATTTATAAATCGGACGGAAAGAATTCGGATCCGGGTTTAAGATCTTCCGAACCGCCCAGCGCAAGATCGATGGCCTGGTTAAGCGAAGCAACACCGACGAGCTGCATTCCTTTCGGGGGAGACCACCCGCCCTGATTTTTCTCCGGAATATAGGCTCTTGAAAAGCCCAGCTTATAAGCCTCGTTCACCCTCTGCTCAATGCGTGAGACGCGCCTCACTTCGCCGGTCAGGCCGACTTCGCCGATAAAAATGTCCGTAATCTGTGTCGGCTGGTTGCGGAAACTGGAGGCGATGCTGATCGCTGCCGCCAGATCGATGGCCGGTTCATCCAGCTTAATCCCGCCGGCGACATTAATATAGGCATCCTGATTCTGAAGCAGCAGACCGACCCGTTTCTCGAGAACGGCCATCAGCAGCGAAACCCGGTGGCTGTCCATACCGGCTGCCATCCGGCGCGGATAACCGAAGCTGGTCGGTGTCACCAGAGCCTGGACCTCGACCAGGACCGGACGGGTGCCTTCCATTGCAGCAACGATTGCGGAACCGGCCGCCCCCTTCGTCCGTTCCTGCAGAAAGATTTCAGAAGGATTGGCGACTTCGCTCAGTCCGGATTCTTTCATTTCGAAAACACCCATTTCATTCGTTGAACCGAAGCGGTTTTTAACCGCCCTCAGGATACGAAATGTATGATGGCGTTCTCCTTCAAAATATAAAACGGTATCTACCATGTGCTCCAGCGTCCTCGGTCCGGCCAGCGCGCCGTTTTTTGTGACATGGCCGACAATGAAAACTGCGATGCCGCTTGTTTTCGCAAGACGCATGAGCTCTCCGGTGCATTCTTTAATTTGTGAAATGCTTCCGGGAGCCGAAGACATGTCGGAATTATAAATAGTCTGGATTGAATCAATGATCAGGATCTCCGGCCGGACATCCTGAAGATGGGCCTCAATCTGATGAATATCTGTTTCCGCCAGTACATACAGGCAGTCCGAAGTAATGCCGAGCCGACGGGCCCTCATCTTCGTCTGGCGCAGCGACTCTTCTCCCGAAATATAGAGAACCTTCCGCCCATTTCGCGCAAGCTGATCGGAGGCCTGCAGAAGAAGCGTCGATTTGCCGATGCCCGGGTCTCCGCCGACAAGGGTAAGCGAAGCAGGCACGACTCCGCCGCCCATCACACGGTTAAATTCTTTCATCCCGGTCAGTATTCTCGGTTCTTCTTCCAATTCTACATCCGTCAGCAGGGAGGGCTTGCTGTCCCGCCGCTGATGCACGCGTCCCGCCGATTCGACAGGGCGTACTGTCTCCTCAACCAGCGTATTCCAGTTCTGGCAGCCCGGGCAGCGCCCCATCCATTTCGGGCTCTCATAGCCGCATTCCTGACAGACAAAAACCGTTTTTGTTTTTGCCATTTAATGAATCACCTTTCAGCACTGTCTCGTAAAATAAGCCCGATTTTTTTTTAAAACACGCAAAGAAGCCAAGGCTTGTCGATCACTTTGGCTTCTTCTCGCGCGGCAGATCATCCCGGAAAAATCGTGTCTCAGGATTTTGCCACGGCTTCTTCTTTCTTAATGACCTCGTATACCCCGTCTTTATAATCAATCACAACATCTGTTCCTTTTGCAATGTTGCCCTTCAGCAGCTCTTCGGACAATTTGTCTTCGACGCGCCGCTGAAGCGCGCGGCGCAGAGGCCTTGCCCCATACTCCGGATCATAGCCTTCCTCGACAATCTGTGTTTTTGCCGCATCGGTCAGCTCGATGACAATCCCCTGGCTCGACAGACGGTTTCTCAGATGTTCCGCCAGCATAGAGACTATCTCCAACAACTGAGGTTTCGTCAGTTCATGGAAAACGATGATCTCATCGATTCGGTTGAGAAACTCCGGTCTGAAAGCACGTTTCAGCGCGCCTGTGACCTTATCTTTCATTTCCTTGTACTCATGGTTTTCCCCGCCGACCGCAAAACCGACATACTTATTTCGTTTCAGTTCACTCGCACCCACATTGGATGTCATAATAATTGCCGTGTTGCGGAAATCAACCGTCCGTCCCTTGGAATCTGTAAGACGTCCGTCATCCAGCACCTGAAGCAGAATATTGAAGACATCGGGATGCGCTTTTTCAATTTCATCGAACAGAATAACCGAATAAGGCTTCTGGCGGACTTTTTCCGTCAGCTGTCCGCCCTCTTCATGGCCGACATATCCCGGCGGAGAGCCGACAAGTCTGGATGTCGTATGTTTTTCCATGTATTCCGACATATCGATACGGATAATGGCCTCTTCATCGCCGAACAGCGTTTCGGCAACCGCCCGCGCCAGCTCGGTTTTGCCGACCCCTGTCGGTCCGAGAAAAATGAATGAACCGATCGGCCGCTTCGGATCCTTCAGACCGGCCCGTGCTCTCCTGATCGCGTGAGAAATCGCCTTAATGGCTTCATCCTGTCCGACGACACGCTTGTGAAGGATGTTTTCCATGTGAAGCAGCCGTTCGCTTTCTTTTTGCTCAAGCCGGACAACCGGAATGCCGGTCCAATTGGCTACGACGAGAGCCACGTCGTCAGGCAGAACCTGGGTATTCTCTTTGCCCTGCTTCTCTTTCCATTCCTTTTCGCTGACCTCCACCTGCTCCTTCAGCTTCTGTTCACTGTCGCGCAATGAGGCAGCCTTCTCAAACTCCTGGCTCTGTACCGCAGCATCTTTTTCTTTTCTGACCGCTTCAAGCCGCTGTTCCAGTTCTTTAAGATTCGGCGGAGCCGTATAAGAGCGGAGACGGACTTTTGACGAAGCCTCATCCATCAAATCGATCGCTTTATCAGGAAGATACCGGTCGGAAATATAGCGATCGGAAAGCCAGACGGCCGCAACAATCGCTTCATCGGTGATCTTGACCCTGTGGTGCGCCTCATAGCGGTCGCGCAATCCCTTCAATATTTGAACCGACTGATCTTTGGTCGGCTCCTTGACTTTAATCGGCTGAAAGCGCCTTTCCAGCGCGGCATCTTTTTCAATATACTTACGGTACTCGTCAAGCGTCGTCGCTCCGATACACTGCAATTCTCCGCGCGACAGCGACGGCTTTAATATGTTCGACGCATCAATGGCACCCTCAGCGCCGCCTGCACCGATCAGCGTATGCAGCTCGTCGATAAATAGAATAATATTTCCTGCCTGACGAATTTCGTCCATCACTTTTTTCAAACGGTCCTCAAATTCGCCCCGATATTTTGTCCCGGCTACGACTGTGCCCATATCCAGCGTCATCACGCGTTTGTCGCGGAGAATTTCCGGCACTTCATTGTTGACAATTTCCTGTGCCAGGCCTTCCGCAACGGCCGTTTTCCCAACGCCCGGCTCGCCGATCAGGACCGGATTGTTTTTCGTCCGGCGGCTCAGCACCTCAATGACACGTTCAATTTCCTTGCTGCGGCCGATGACAGGATCGAGACTGCCTTCGCTGGCCATCGCCGTCAGATCGCGTGCCAGGCTGTCAAGCGTCGGCGTACTGGCATGTGCCGCAGCCCGCCCCTGTGCCCCACCGGACGTCGCCTCGTGGCTTCCGAGCAGCTGCAGCACCTGCTGTCTGGCCTTATTCAGACTGACGCCGAGATTGTTCAGCACCCGGGCAGCCACTCCTTCGCCTTCACGAATGAGCCCCAGCAGGATATGTTCCGTTCCTACATAGGAATGGCCGATTTTTCTCGCCTCATCCATTGACAACTCGATAACCCGTTTCGCTCTCGGTGTATAGTGAGGTGTCTGAACTATTTCGTTCCCGCGGCCGATCAAAGCTTCTACTTCTTTCTGGATCTTCTCGGGACTAAGATTCAAAGCCATAAGAGCTTTAGCAGCAATTCCGTCACCTTCACGGACAAGACCGAGCAGTATGTGCTCAGTACCGATATTGTTGTGCCCCAGCCGCATGGCCTCTTCCTGAGAAAGCGCAAGCACCTTTTGAGCGCGTTCCGTAAATCGTCCAAACATCATAATGGTGGCCTCCTTTAATCGTACTCTCCGTTCACCGACTCATTTAGCAACGATAATAATGACCCGCCGTTTCTTTCAAAATTCTCTCATACCTGTAAAATATTCAATTGAATATTTTTTGATAGTGGCTACAGGCCGGGTCGTACCGCCCAGGAAGCAATCATTGCTCATTGCTCCCGTTTTGTCTATTGTAGAGAACCTCTTATAAATCTTCAACTTTTTTCGCTTAACATCCGCTTATTTAATAAATTTTTACGGGAATGGCCGCTCATCGAAGACGCTCCTCCCGATCACGACAGACTGTTGAAGCACCCTTCCAGTTCTTGACACACTGTTATCCCGCGATCCATTTTATTTGGATGGATGGGTTCGCCGCTTATTACTATTTCGCCGCATCACTCATAAATTCCTCTTTCTTGCGGTGAACCGGAAAAACAAAAAAGCGGTCGGTATCTTTTTCAGCACTCCGGCATTGTACGGAACGATTCATTACGTTTCATTCGTCGTGTCAAACATTTTATTCCATATTAAAAAGCGGCAGAGAATTTATTATTTCCAGTCCGTACGATTTTACTAAACCAGCCCAGCAACTCCGGCGGATCGACGGAAAAAAGCAAGCATTTTCGATTGCCCTTCGACAGCCTCTGCGGCTTTTTAAGCAACGGCCGGCTGCCCTTCAGCGTTTATACGTCAGTGACTGAAGCATGGCCTTTAAAATATTCGCACGCACTTCGTCTCTTAAAGGGACACCCAGGTCAGGAATCGTCTGATCGATGGCGCTCATCATCAGCCTTGCCTCGCGTTCATTGATGACCTGTTCTTCAAGCAAATGAAGAATTATCGATTCACCCATATTTTCTGTCAACCTGTAACCGATCAGACCAATCATTTCGTCAATCAAATCCGCATCCGTAACCGGCCGTACCTTAATAACCTGAATGTATCCCCCTCCTCCGCGTTTGCTTTCAACCACGTAACCTCTTTCAATAGAGAAACGTGTCTTCAGTACATAATTTATCTGTGAGGGAACGCATTGAAATTTTTCCGCCAGTTCGCTTCTTTTCAATTTAATGATATCGCTTGAATCCAGGATTTCTTTTATATATTTTTCAATGATATCAGATATGTTCCTCATCGGAGGCATCTCCTCCCTGACTTTGACTAACTTTGACTATAATTCAATTATGAATGATATTTACCAAATAATCAACCTTCCTTCTGACGGACTCCCCCCACTCCGCCGGGCCGCTCCACTCTGCGTGCTTCTAATCCGCCGATCAGAAAAAACCGTTCCCGTGCCGGGTACTCAGACTGCTGACCCGGATTCATGCCAACGAAAAAGACTGCTCTACTGATGACGGAACAAACATGAACAAAACCCGGCTGTTATATTCAGATTATTCACATTTATTTTATTCTGTTAATTTGCCGGACAGCATTGTCCATTCCCGGGCGTTCATGATGAGCGACCGTGATCATTAATATTAAATCCATCGGCGATGCCCAAATGACGAACAGCTAAAAAAATTCCCCCATCGATTTTTTACCAAGCGATCAGAAAATGACTTTAACCCGGGCGCTCCTCAAATCGCTCAGCCCTTTTCAAGCGAGGAAACATTCTTCCTCCAAAATATCAGGCAAAATGAAAAAGGCATCTCAAAGCCTGAATAGACTCATGAGATACCTTCTCTTTCCTGAACTCAGCCATCGATTCGTCTGTCAGGAATTCTTGCTTAAGTGGAGCCTAGGGGGATCGAACCCCTGACCTCCTGCGTGCAAAGCAGGCGCTCTCCCAGCTGAGCTAAGGCCCCATCTAAAAAAAGACAAAAAAAGATCGGGAAGACAGGATTTGAACCTGCGACCCCCACGTCCCGAACGTGGTGCTCTACCAAGCTGAGCCACTTCCCGATATGGTGCGCCCTAGAGAACTCGAATCCCCAACCTTCTGATCCGTAGTCAGACGCTCTATCCAATTGAGCTAAGGGCGCAAAACAGAATGAATGGTGCCGAGAGCCGGACTCGAACCGGCACGGTAGTCACCTACCGCAGGATTTTAAGTCCTGTGCGTCTGCCAATTTCGCCACCCCGGCACAACACAAATTAAAACAAATGGAGCGGAAGACGGGATTCGAACCCGCGACCCCCACCATGGCAAGGTGATGTTCTACCACTGAACTACTTCCGCATAGTAATACAATTGATAAATGGTGAGCCACGAAGGATTTGAACCTTCGACCCTCTGATTAAAAGTCAGATGCTCTACCCCTGAGCTAGTGGCTCATAAATAAAATGCCGGTCAGAGGACTTGAACCCCCAACCTACTGATTACGATTCAGTTGCTCTACCAATTGAGCTAGACCGGCACTAAAATGGAGGATATAGGGCTCGAACCTATGACCCTCTGCTTGTAAGGCAGACGCTCTCCCAGCTGAGCTAATCCTCCATATTGCCTGGCAGCGACCTACTCTCACGGGGGGACAGCCCCCCACTACCATCGGCGCCGAAGAGCTTAACGAC